>CASFOM010000208.1 GCA_949296295.1 uncultured Alistipes sp.
GAACCGGTGAATACGGACATTACTGAAGGGGGAGCTTCTGCTGCTCCTAACCGGTGGGAGTTTGATTCGCTGGCAATGGAAGCCATCATGAGTAATCCGTAGTCATGAGCTGCTTTTATCGTGCTGACAAAAAAGGTAAGGAATTGCATATTGTTTTTAGGGGTTTTCCCCGGTGCCAACAAATTCACTCCGGTATTTGTACATAATGACCAGTTGCAGTGTTTTCCGGATCCGTTTACTCCCATATAGGGTTTTTCATGGAACAAAACTTTCAGTTTATGTTTCGCTGCTTTTCTTCGCATGATGGTCATCAATAGCGTATTGTGGTCCACCGCAATATTGGCTTCCTCGAACATGGGTGCGCACTCGTATTGAGAAGGAGCGGCTTCATTATGTCTGGTTTTCAGAGGTATTCCCAACCGATAAGCCTGTTCTTCAAAATCTTTCATGAAGTCACTCACCCGTTTTGGTATGGTTCCGAAATAGTGGTCTTCCAACTGCTGGTCTTTGGCTGCGGTGTGTCCCATTAAAGTCCTTCCTGTTTGTGTCAGGTCGGGTCGGGCGAGATAAAGGGCTTCATCTACCAAGAAATATTCCTGCTCCCATCCTAAGGTAACATTTACTTTTTCTACCTCTTTATCGAATAATTGACACACTTCAACAGCTGCTTTGTCTATGGCTGCCAATGATTTCAGGAGAGGGGTTTTAAAGTCAAGTGCTTCTCCTGTATAAGCGACGAATATGCTGGGGATACATAGAGTCTGGTCGATAATGAAAGCCGGCGAGGAAGGGTCCCATGCGGAATATCCTCTTGCTTCAAACGTATTTCTTAATCCCCCGTTTGGGAATGACGAAGCGTCTGGTTCTTGCTGTACGAGTAAGTCCCCCTTGAATGTTTCAAAGGAACCTCCTCCCCATAAAGGTTCAAAGAAAGAGTCGTGTTTTTCAGCTGTTGTGTTGTTCAGAGGTTGAAACCAGTGGGAATAATGTGTCGCCCCTTTTTCCGTAGCCCAGGCCTTCATTCCGGAAGCTACCTGGTTCGCTACTTTACGGTCAATGCGTTTGTTTTCCCGGATAGCGCTGCATACGTTGTCGTAGGCTTCTTTGGGAAGGTAGTGTCGCATTGTTTCCAAAGTGAATACATCCGCGCCGAAATAATTGGAAATACGCTCGGTAGGGAACTGATGTTCCATGTATTCACGTTTGGATATTTCATCCAAAGCTTTGAATCGAATAATTGCCATGCCTGATTTATGTTTAAAATGATATGCAAAAGTAATTCTTTTTATTGGTATTCCATAATAAATGGGGGGTATGCAGAAAAAATAAATTGTGATGTTCTTTTTTTCTCTTTTTTGAAAGAAATAAAAAGACGGAATGCCCTGATAAAAAAGGGGGGGCTTCCGTCATAAACTTGTTTTGTAAATTTTGAAAAAAATCTTTGATATCCGATAAGCAGTTATACAATGCCACTTTCTTATCAATATCAATTCCCTTGTATCTTATTGATTCCTGTCAGCCTTAAAGGGATACGTTCATTTTCCTTTTTTGAAACCAAACACCTTTCTTGAATAGAAATTCGGTTCGCTGCCCTGCATTTTTGAAAGAGTGCTTTTAGTCTTTTTTTTCATCAGATAAAACTATCCTTTTACCAACAGATAACCGCGTAAACAACTTTCAAAGTGCTTGGGAAAGAAAGTCCGGCAATTTCAGAAATGTTTTTTAGAATCGTTCAACAATGGAGGCGTCTATTTGAGTAAAATCGTCAATTACTTCGTCAAAACCGGACATCTTTTCCCGGGGATATGTGGTAGCCAATCCGATGACATTCATACCAGCGGCCCGTGCAGCATCCCGTCCTGAGAATGAGTCTTCAAAGACTAAGCATTCTTCCGGTTTGCTGTTTAGTTTTTGTGCGGCTAAAAGGAATACTTCCGGGTCCGGTTTGGCATGATGAATCATATCCCCATTGGCAATAGCATCAAAAAAATGGGCAATACCGGTTTTTTCCAATATTAAATTTACATTTTCCGTAGGTCCGGAACTTCCTACGGCCAATTTGATACCTTTTGCTTTCAATTGCTCCAACAGAGACCTGAGCCCTTTTACAAGAGTGATTCTATCGGCAAAAATTTCCCGGTAAATAGCCTCTTTTTCATCGGCATATCGGGCAATTTCTTCAGGAGTCATGTGCTCGTTCTTCATTACTCCGGGGATGATTTCATCATTTCCCTTTCCAAAGTATCCCAACAACTCTTCCGGTTGCATTTCAATACCGTGCCGTTTGCAAAAGATTAAAAATGCTTCGGTATGAACAGAACTATTATCCACCAAAACACCGTCCATATCGAAAATAACACTGTTTTTCATCTTGTATGAATTCTATATTTATATCTATTTTAATTATCAAGTTAAGTTTGTTGTTTGGAATATAGGCCCTGAGAAGAAGACAATTTATTTATGGCCGTAAATTTCTTGTTTAAATAGACGGTTTTTCTCCTCCCGTTATATTTTATTTCTTAATTTTTTCCATAACAACGAGCCGTTCAACATTCCTGTAAGTGGAAGTTCTTTCTTTTCGGGAATGTTTTTCCTTTTCTTCTTCAATGCGGGCAGATTTTTGTAAAAAGCCCGGTGAGCCTTACATACGGCGGCAAAACGAGATGGTTTCCCTTGTAATAAATACAATATTGCAATTCCTCCATCCATGCACATTCGAATCAATAAAGAATGCAATAGCCGATTGTCCGGCAGATTTTTATATAAGGTATAAAGACTGTTTCTAAAGTTCAAAAACAATTTTTTTGGAGATTCGTTGTTTAATGTGGCTCCCCCCCAGTGATAAACCGTAGCAGCAGGTTGTACCATAATTTTGTATCCGCTGTTTTTCAGTCTCCAGCAGAGATCAATCTCCTCCATATGGGCAAAATAATCTTCGTCCAGTCCGCCGACGGCCTGGTACAACTCTTTCCTGATGAGCATGGCAGCCCCAGACGCCCAGAATATTTCTTCCGGTTTATCCCATTGTCCCCGGTCTGTCTCTGTCTCATTCAGAATCCGTCCCCGGCAAAAGGGGAATCCATACCTGTCGATTAACCCTCCGGCTGCTCCGGCATATTCGAAACGGCTTTTTTCTCTGTAAGAACGTATCTTAGGCATAACGGCCGCAATGCTCCGGTCACTTTCCAACATTGCAACAAGCGGAGCCAACCAGTTTTCCGGAGTCTCTACATCGGAGTTCAGAAGCAGCACATAAGGATAGTCAATTTGTTCCAACGCTTTGTTGTATCCTCCGGCGAAACCGTAATTTTTGTCTAAGGGCAACCATTTTACGGAAGGGAAACGAGTTTGGACGAAGGATTCGGAGTCATCGGAAGAGCCATTGTCAGCAATCATTATGTCGGCATATTCATTGGGGGTATTCATAACTACGGAAGGGAGGAAGGTTTCCAGTAAATTTCTCCCGTTCCAGTTCAGGATGACTACGGCTACCTTTTTTTTCTGGCGTTGTTTTTTCTCTTTCTCACCATTCGGGTTTTGTTCTACGGGCGCAAGGAGTCCCTCTTCTGGAATTTCGGAATGGGGTTCGGAGTCGTTTCTTATCATTGTATTTTTGATTTGACGCCTCAAAGATATTATTTTTGCGAAAAATAATAAAAACAGATGGAGCAACCTTCGTATGAAATGCGTCGCCAACAGCTATTGTCTCGTTTGATTCGACAGAAAAACGGGGCGGTAGTAGATGCGATGGAATCCCTTTCGGGAGAGAGCGGACTGCTTAGTTACGGTGTTTCTCTTCCGACGTTAAAAACCATTGTCCTGAGTTATCCGAAAGACCATGCCTTTGCCGATTATCTTTTTCATACCGATATTCGGGAATTGAAATTGTCTGCAGTCTATTTGTCAGAAGGCTTGAAGGTAACGTCATCCCAGATGGATTCCTGGAAATTGGATTTTGTCACTTTTGAGATAGCTGTTTTATGCGGTTCAGCTCTCTTTTGGCAATCTCCCGATGCGTATGAAACGGCCTTGCGATGGATTTCTACGGAATCCGATGCGGTTGTTCTTCGGACGTCATTGATTATTCTGTCCCGTTTGGTTTCGGAAGGTCGTCTTTCCTCGGAAAAGGACCGTTGTCTTTTTTTGTTGGATCAAATATCGGCACTCTTTCACCGGGAGGAAGGCGTTATTTTGATGGGTTTAAGCAGTTTATTGGAGTGGTTGGTTCGAAAGAATGGTTCCAATCGGGAATTGATAAACTGTTTTTTACAATCCCGGTCATCCACAGGCTCCTCCTTGGCCGACTCTTTACTGGAAGAAATTTCTTATTGGTAGGATGAAACTTTTGATTTAGAATTCTTTGTGGTATCTTTGCCGAAATTTATACTTTTTAAATGACAGAATTAGATACTTTTGAGTCTTTGGGATTGTCGTCAAAGACGCTCGAAGCCATCCGTGCGAAAGGATTTGAGATACCTTCGCCCATTCAACGATTAACCATTCCGGTACTTTTAGCGAATCAAAATGATATTATCGGCCAAGCGCAGACAGGGACAGGAAAGACGGCTGCTTTTGGTTTACCGATATTGGAACAGGTTGTTCCTTCTTATGGGAAGGTTCAGGCCTTGATATTGGTCCCTACGCGGGAGTTGGCTTTACAGGTTACGGATGAGTTATTGTCGTTTCGGAGTGGGAAAATATCCGTTTCGGCTATTTATGGAGGGGCTTCGTATGACGAGCAGTTGCGTCGGTTGAAGAAGGGGATTGATATCGTAGTAGGTACCCCGGGCCGTATTTTAGATCATCTTCATCGCGGGACCCTTGATTTGTCGTCCTTGCGATGGATGGTATTGGATGAAGCGGACGAGATGTTGAACA
>CASFOM010000209.1 GCA_949296295.1 uncultured Alistipes sp.
CGCAACGTTTTTTACCAACCAGGGTTTTACAGCAATTACGACGATATCAGCCGATGAAACTGCAGCATAATCATCCCCCTGTATGGTAATAATTTCCGGATATATAGCGTTTATTCTTTTCAATGCATCTGGATTAATATCTATTACCGTAATATTTTCCGGTTTAAAATGGGTTCCGGAAGCCAATCCGCAAGCAATAGCAGACCCAATATTTCCTCCCCCGATCAGTGTAATATTCATAATTGAAAAGTTTAAATAAAAAGCAAGATAATCTTTTACAGGTAAAGGTACAAAAAAATAAAAAGAAAAGATGATTTATTTTACATAAGACATCCTTTCTTTTTATTATAAATGCAAATAATAAAAAACAGAAATTATGATTTTTTCAAATCGTATTTCTTGTTTTCATTTCATATAAATTTATTTTCCTAAAACTCATTAACAGTTTCACGAATACGACACAATCGTTCCAACAGAGGTTCTACCAAGTCCAAAGGCAACATATTAGCCCCATCACTTTTGGCTTCTTTGGGATTTGGATGTGTTTCCATAAAAATTCCATCTGTACCAATGGATATGGCTGCGCGGGCAATTGTTTCAATCATATCAGGACGACCTCCTGTAACCCCGATACCGGTATTGGGTTGTTGCAATGAATGAGTAATATCCATAATAACAGGATATCCGTTTTTCTGCATTGTAGGAATTCCACGAAAATCAACAATCAAATCATGATAACCAAAAGAGCTTCCCCGTTCGGTCAAAAGGATACGTTCATTACCCATATCCCGAACTTTTCCTGCAGCAAACTGCATGGCCTCCGGAGCCAAAAATTGCCCTTTCTTGATATTGACGGTTTTTCCTGTTTTTCCGGCAGCTTCCAACAAATCCGTTTGTCTGCATAAAAAGGCAGGGATTTGCAAAATATCTACACATTCAGCAGCAATAACCGCTTCTCCTGCCGAGTGAATGTCCGTTACAACAGGAATATTAAACTCAGAACGTACTTTGGCCAATATCCCCAATGCCTTCATATCCCCAATCCCCGTAAAAGAGTCGTGTCGAGAACGATTGGCTTTTCGATAAGAAGCCTTAAAAACATAAGGTATTTTCAACCGCTCAGTAATTCGGGTTAGTTTCTCCGCTACACGCATAACCACTTCTTCTCCTTCTACGACACAAGGTCCGGCGAGTAAAAAAAACATACCGCTATCGGTATTTGAAATCAGTGGAATAGAATTAATAATTTCTTGCTTTTGCATAGTATCCTTTATTTGTATTTATCTTTCCAACAAGCCAATATATATTTTTCCAATTCTCGTTCTTTGGAATTTGTAGCCGGATGATAAAATGTTTTTCCAGATAATCCTTCCGGCATAAATTCCTGGTAAGCAAAATGATTTACCCCTTCATGAGAATAAATATATCCCTCTCCATATCCTAAATCACTCATCAACTGGGTAGGAGCATTTCGCAAGGAAAAAGGGATAGGCCGAGCGGCAGTGTCCCTTTCAACAAAAGCCAAAGCCTCATTAATGGCTTTATAAGCGCTATTGCTTTTCGGGGAAGTAGCTAAGTAAATCGTTGCTTCCGCTAAAGGAATACGTCCTTCAGGCATTCCAATATTGGCCACAGCATCAAAACAGGCATTGGCCAAAAGCAAAGCGTTTGGATTTGCCAACCCAATATCCTCTGCCGCCAAAATAACCAACCGTCGTGCAATGAACTTCGGATCTTCTCCTCCAGCAATCATTCTGGCCAAATAATATATGGCCGCATTGGGATCACTTCCCCGTACAGACTTGATAAAAGCAGAAATCGTATCGTAATGTTGCTCTCCACTTTTATCATATAAGGCAATATTCTGCTTTAAAGCATCAGTCACTGTTTTATTATCAATCGTTACCGTTTCAGGAGCAGAAGCAGATAAAATATCCAATATATTCAGCAATTTACGCGCATCTCCTCCACTATAACGAAACAAAGCATTTGTTTCACGAATAACGAACCGTTTTTCCTTCAATACGACATCCGTAGTTATGGCTCGTTGCAACAACAGTTGTAACTCTTCGTTTCCCAAAGGGTTCAATGTATAGACCTGACACCGCGAAAGCAAGGGACGAATTACCTCAAAAGAAGGATTTTCCGTAGTGGCTCCAATCAGAATAAAAACTCCCTGTTCAACAGCACCTAATAAAGAATCTTGTTGAGCTTTTGTAAATCGATGTATTTCATCAATAAAAAGGAAGGGAGGTGGTGTATCGAAAAAACGACTGGCTTTTGCTCTGTCAATAACCTCACGAACATCCTTTACCCCAGAAGATATGGCACTTAATGTAAAGAAAGGTCTGTTCAACGATTCTGCAATAATTTTAGCCAAGGTAGTTTTTCCTACTCCTGGAGGTCCCCACAGAATAAAGGAAGGGACCACACCCGATGTCAGAAATTTCCGGAACAAACCGTTTTCCCCAACTAAATGAGCCTGTCCTATATATTCCTCTAAATTTTTAGGTCTAAGCCGTTCGGCTAATGGTATATTATTGTTCATAAAACCGCGCTTATACTAAGCAAAAATAAACTATATTTGTCATAAAAACAAGTAGAGGAAATCAGAGATTATATTTCTGAATCATCGAATTTTACAAGAATAGAGAAAGAAACGACTTATGACGATAGGGATTATTTCGGATACTCATTATCTTTTTGACGATAAGTTACGAATGTTTTTGAAAGATACGGACCAAATATGGCACGCAGGAGATATTGGTTCATTAGAGACCGCGGATACCATTTCCTCCTTTAAACCCCTAATTGCTGTATATGGGAATATCGACAATAGTCAAGTAAGGGCAGCCTATCCGAAAACAGCCTTATTTACCTGTGAAGGGATGAAAATTCTGATGACTCATATAGGAGGATATCCGAAACATTACCAAAAAGAGTTTCTCACTCTTATCAGGAAAGAGAAACCTCATATTGTTTTATGTGGTCATTCTCACATTTTAAAAGTCATCTATGACGAGGAAAACCAACATCTTCACATCAATCCTGGCGCAGCAGGGAATTACGGATTTCATCAAGTACGAACGGCAGTACGTTTAAATATAACAAAAGGGCAAATCAGTGATCTGGAAATAGGCGAGTGGGAACGTTAAACACATACAGACATCTATTTTTATTACCGGCATTCTTCTGTTTGTTCTGGTCCCATACGTTTGTACAAGCTCAATCTTATCCAGAGCGAAAACTCAATTATCTTTACGATACCACAGCTATCGGAAAAACCAATCGTATTTATCAGGATACCATTATCTACAACTACTTAAGAGCACGTATTGATACGACCAAAAGCCGTAAATTTACCCGGTTCATTTTTAAGACGTTTACCTCCAATCCCAAGTCAGATGGGCATTATCATAAACGTCCGCTTACCAACGATGCTTACGCCCCATACGAAGGCATGATTATCGATTCGGTTATTATCAGACGTAATATGCCTTATTCTCCTGAAAATACGCAAGGGAAAAACATAGGTGCTTTTTTACGCAGGAAAGCGAATGATACTCACATGTTAACCAAGGAAAAAATCATTCGGAACAATCTGCTTTTCCATCCGGGAGATCGGGTTGAACCACTCCGTTTGGAACAGAGTGAATATTTATTGCGTAATCAGAGCGGTATTGCGAATGTTTATTTTGTTGTTAAAGAGACAAGTCCGGGAATTGTTAATATTTATGTCTATACCATTGATCAATTAAGTATTAATGTAGGTGTCGATTACAATGGAAAAGATGCCAATTCCAAAGCATATATCGGAGAGAACAACTTTTTAGGATTAGGGAATCAATTTTTAGTGTATGATCATTTCAATTTAGGAGAACGGAATTTATTTAAAGGAGTTGAAGTGAGTCACAATTTCACCAACCTTTTAGGAAGTTTTTTCAATCTACGGACAAATGCGGGAATAGGGAAAGACTTTTATTTACTGGAAGTTGAATCCAATAAAAATTTCATTACCTCCAATGACTATGCAGGAGGAATCAATTATTCTCGCAATAAAGAATTAAAAATACCTGCATATATGGATTCCATGTATTCCATTCATCAGCAAAAATTCAATATATGGGGAGGAAAATCTTTTCGATTAAACAAAAACGGAATAAACTTTTTTGCCACAGCCAAATTTGAAACTCATCACTATTTTTCCGGGCCTCCGGTAACTGCTGTCCAAAATGCTTATTATCATAACAGCGATGCTTTTTTAGGATCCATAGGAGTTTATCAGGAACGTTTTTATCAAGCCAATTTGATTTATGGATTTGGATATATTGAAGACATTCCTTACGGATTTAAGGCAGAACTAACAGGAGGATATCGCTGGGGACAATTCCATAATCATCCTTATTTAGGAGGGAAATTATCGTGGGCTTTTCGAACTCATTTAGGATATGTAAGCACTGAAATTTCCAGTGGAGCATTCTTTAAAAAAGGTGGCAATTTTTTCAAGACAAGTGATAAAATACAACAAATCAATCATTTAAATATATTTTGGTTTTCCAATCTTTTGTCACTTCGACGAAATTACCACATTCGTTTTTTCCTTCATGGAGACTATATGAATGGGAACAATATGTTGCAAGGGGAAGGAGAAAGGATGAGTTTTTCAGGAGATTATCGCATCCGAGGACTTTCCTTGGAAGACAGTGAAGGAACAACTCGTATGCTTTTATCTCCTGAAGTTGTATTATTCACACCGCTTCATGTATTGGGATTCCGATTCGCTTTTTACAGTTATGCAGACTTAGGGACCTTAGGTTACAATGCCCATCCTTTTAAGAATCCTTTTTATGGTACGATAGGAGCGGGCATACGCATCAGGAATGAATCTCTTGTATTTAGAACCATCCAAATAGGTTTTTCTATTCTGTTACGAAATAACAATCATATTCGAGGGAACGCATTTGATTTACGTTCAGAAAAACAGTTGGGATTAGATCGATTAATTCCGTTGTCTCCTGATTTTCTTTCCTTTGAGTAAATCAAAAACAATCATTCCATTCCTCCTTCTGTTTGAGAAGGAGGAGAATCAAACAAATCTCTAAAAAGAATAAATGTTATATGAAAAAGAAATCAGACTCTCTCTTTTCAAACTGTTGGAACAAAATTTATAAAAGAACAATTATTACTATCCGATAAAAACCCGATTATTTTTTAACCTATTGAAATACAACTATTTGCAATTAGTTTTGATTTATTATACTTATTAATCGAGACCTAATTGATTATCAGTTTGTTATAAATGTTTATCGGACACTTTCTCAATTATTTGCTTCGCTCTTCTAAAAAGGCTTGAAAACTATTTTTATAACTATCACTAACAGGAATATAAGTTTTTCCAAAGACAAGTCGTCCTCTATCAATCACCTTTATCTTGTCTTTTTGAACAATAAAAGAACGGTGTACCCGCATAAACTTGGTAGGAGGCAACAGTTCTTCCATTGCTTTCATACTCATCAAAGAAAGGATAGGTTTTGGATTATCTTCTGTATAAATCTTAATATAATCCTTCAATCCTTCCACATACAATATTTTTTTCAGTTCGACCTGCACTAATTTATAATCGCTCTTGACAAAAATATTTTCTATCTCTTCCGGTTTATTAACCAATTGAAACCACTCCAAACCTTTATTGGCTGCTTTCAAAAATTCTGCATAAGATACAGGTTTAAGTAAATAATCCAAAGCATTCACCCGATAACCATCAATAGCATATTGGTTAAAGGCCGTAGTAAAAACAATACGCGTATGAGAATCCACTATTTTAGAAAATTCCAATCCATTTAATTCAGGCATTTGTATATCCAAAAAAAGTAATTCTACCGGATTGGTTTTTATACCGCTCAGAGCTTGTACAGCACTGGAATATTTACCGTTCAAAGATAAAAATGGAGTTTTATTGACGTAGCTTTCCAATAAATCCAAAGCTAAAGGTTCGTCATCTACTATTGCACAATTTAAAATCATAATCTTACCTCCCCGATTAAATTACTCGTTTCCTATATATGGCCTAATTACCAACCGGGAAACATACTCTGTTTTTTCAGCATTAACCCCTTTATCCCATTCATAACGACCAGAATATAAAAGTTCCAAACGTTTACGCACTTGTTCAAGCCCGATTCCGGAACCACTTTTATCTGAACTTGTTTTAGGATGATAACTATTTATAATTTCACAAAATATTTCAGCGTCGGACTCTCTGAAAGAAATTCGAATAAAACCGGGTTTTGTAGGAGAAATACCATGTTTAAACGCATTTTCAATCAGAGATATAAAAATTAAAGGAGCTATTTCAGTTCTACTGTCCGGATCTATATCAATATGCGTTTCCACCGTCACGTGAGCAGACAGGCGAATTTCCATTAATGCTATATAATTACGGATAAAATCCATTTCTTTTCCCAAAGAGACGTAATTCTGTTGATTTTCATACAGTACATGACGCAGTAATTTACTCAATTCCTGTACGGCCATTTGAGCCTTTTCGGTATCAAAAGCAATCAACGCATAAATATTGTTTAACGTATTGAGTAAAAAATGAGGATTCAATTGATTTCGAAGATTTTTTAATTCAGCTTGTGTTCTATCCCGTTCTGCTTCACGCCTGGCACTCTCCATTTTCGTCCATTTCTTACTGAAATGTATGGCAGCAGCTAACCCAATAGTCAGAATCATGGTAAAAGCATCACGCAAAAAAAACAGAATAATAATCTTCAATCCAGGTTTAAAGGCTTTTTCAGGAAAAAGATAATTCTGCATCAACTGATTGCAGGTACAAAGCAAAACAACAATTAATACATTTATAATCAAGTATTTATTTCTTTTTTCACGAAATAAATAATAAGGGATAAGTAAAAAATAATTCAAGTAAAATATAATACAAAAGAATAGAGATACAATACCATGTCTCAAATATTCAAACCAGTCTATGGGTTCTCCACTTTTATTCCATAGGAAAAAAAATGGAAATCCCAACAACATTCCCCACCCAATTAGATGGGTAAGAATTTCAAAAAATCGGCTATTATCCCGTTCCATCAATTTCATACAAATTACAGAAAGTCTCTTTTTATAAAGTCTCCAGAGACATTATTCCCAAAGATAATGTTATTCTGGAGACTTTGTTAAAAATGAATTATATATTACTCGTAACGGATCGCTTCTATCGGATCCAAATCGGCAGCTTTTTTCGCTGGATACCAACCGAAGAAAACGCCGGTAACCGTACAGACAGCAAAGGATAGAAAGACACTCCAAGGCTGGATATAAATGGGCCAATGAGCAATGGATTTAACCGCTACGCTGGCACCACAACCTATCAATACCCCAATAATTCCTCCCGTAATACTAATTAATATAGCTTCGATAAGGAATTGAGCCAAAATATCAATACCACGAGCACCGACAGACATACGCAATCCTATCTCACGAGTTCTTTCTGTTACGGAAACATACATGATATTCATAATTCCGATTCCCCCAACAATTAAAGAGATTCCTGCAATACAAGCGAGCAGGGTAGTCATCAAGTCGGTAGTAGAGTTCAACATACTACTCAATTCCTGCTGACTTCGAATGGTAAAATCATCTTCATCCGTTGGTTTTAGTTTATGTTGTTTTCGCAATATCTCAGAAATTTCATCAATGGCATAATCAGTCATATCTTCAGACAATGCCGATGCAAAAATTCCTTGTAAATAAGTTACAGCAAGCAACCGCTTCATCACAGTACTATAAGGAGCCAGTACAATATCGTCTTGGTCCATCCCCATTGAGTTGTATCCTTTTGCCTTCAGCACACCGATTACTTGAAAAGGGACTTGATTGAACCGGATAATCTTTCCTATTGGATTACTCCCATCGGGAAATAAATTTTCCACAATCGTTTTTCCAATCACACATACTTTTGCGGAACTACGAACATCCGCTTCCGTAAACATTTCCCCATCCTCAACGGTCAATTGTCTAATATCCAAATAATCTGTTCCTACTCCGGAAACGGAAGAAGGATAGTTGTTATTTCCACTGACTAATTGTCCGGAAGACGAAACATTAGGACTAATTCCGGATAAATAAATGCATTCATCGACAAGTTTATCATAATCTTCCAAGGTCAAAGTCTGCATTTCGGAAGCATCTCGCCGCACCCCACCTCTTCTGTCTCCTCCAGGATGAATCATAATCATATTGGAGCCCATCTCAGAGATTTGCGCCTGAATGCTTCTTTTCGAACCTTGTCCGATAGCCAACATA
>CASFOM010000210.1 GCA_949296295.1 uncultured Alistipes sp.
ATCCATCTGCCAGGCAATTCCCTTTTCTTTCAGCTCAGTAGAAAAAAGCATCAAAATTTTTTCAGCAAAAGTATTGATGTAAAACAATGTTTTATGAGGAGTGGCAATATGGGTGAATTTACGATACGAATTAACAAAAGATGTTAAACTTTGGGTTGTTGCATGTATGGCCTCTAACCCTCGTCCCAAATTGTCCTTTTTATTCCCATGTATCTGTATCAATGTATCACTGAGCGAAGTAATGGGTGTAATTGAATTCATGATTTCATGAGTTAACACCCGGGTTAAATTCATCCATGATTCAATTTCGTTTTCATCAATTTCATGCTCAATATCATTGACAGTAACGATACGTAACTTTTGTTTTTCAAGGTTCATTTCTGACGCTTGCAGCGATAGATGGACAACTCCATTTTCGGTGTTGATACGTATGCTTTTACTGTCACCTGCTTCCATAGACAAGAACAATTCAGGCAATAAGTCAGAAGTGTGTTTCAGTTGATTGATATGAGTGAGAACAGAGAGATGGAGTAGTTCTAATGCTCTTTTGTTTACTTGATATATATTTCCTTTTTCATTCAATACTAAAACACCAGTATCTGTATGATTTAATATTTTTTCATAATACCGTTCTTTTTCCATGACCTCATTCCGTGCTTTCACCAAAAGATCTTTAATATGGTTTAGCATTATGTTGAACTGATCTTTTGATTCGGTTTCAGAAAACCGGAAAGAGTAATCGCCATTTTCTATGGCATTGAAAAGGAACGAGATTTTTTGAGTATCGGTACGAAACAATCGGATAATCTTCCATATTAAAAGTATTGTAATCAAAAGGCATAACATGGCCCATAGAATGTGATTTTGTATTCCACACCACACTCCACCTGCTATGGTTATAACTAAGCATACCAATAGTCCGATTAGTTTGCGTATATTTGTCCGAACCATAGGTTAAATACCGTATTTTTTAATTTTATTGTACAACGTTTGTCTGGTAATACCTAAATGTGTAGCTACCAGAGAGAGATTGCCGTTGTATTTATTCAAGGCATTTTTAATCATGGTCTGTTCCATATCTTTCAATGTCGAAAAGATTTGTTCCTGTCCAAGATTATTCCCATGAGTAAGAATAAAGTCTTTCTCTGTCAATTCTTCACCATCATTTAATATGACGGCCTTTTCAATTATATGTTCTAATTCTCGAATATTTCCATACCAGGGATGTTCCATTAATTTTTCATATCCTTTCTTTGAGATACCCTGAATGTTTTTTTTATATTGAGTAGTATATTTATTTAAGAATAAATCAGCTAAAGGTTTTAAATCCTCTTTTCTTTCTCTCAGAGGAGGTATCTCTACATGTATGGTATTGATTCGATACAATAGATCTTCACGAAATTGTTGTAAGGCCACCATTTTGTTCAAATCTTTATTTGTGGCGCAAATTAATCGGATGTCAACAGGAATGGGAAGGTTACTGCCTACCCGTACAATTTCTCTTTTTTGAAGGGCAGTTAATAGTTTGGGTTGCAGAGAATAGGGAAGATTTCCTATTTCGTCTAAAAAAAGAGTTCCATCAGAAGCGGCCTCAATTTTTCCGATACGTTCATTTCTTGCATCCGTAAAAGCTCCTTTGGCATGTCCGAACAATTCACTCTCAAACAATGTTTCAGATACAGCTCCCATATCAATAGAGACCATAGGATTTTCCTTTCTTCGGGAAAGTCTGTGTATTTCTTTAGCCAACATTTCCTTTCCTGTTCCATTTTCACCGGTAATCAATATGTTTACGTCTGTAACAGCGACTTTGTTTATCAGCTCTTTTAATGCATTCATAGTTGCTGTTTCTCCCCAAAACATGAATTCTTTATTTAGTGAGTTGTCCATTTTTTCACTTTTTTGTCGAATTCTTTTCTGTCCGCATACAGAAGTCAATGTGGCAATTAACTCATTGTTGTTCCAGGGCTTTACAACAAAATCAGCGGCACCGTTTTTTATTCCTCGAACAGCCAAAGCTATGTCTGCATAGGCTGTAATTAACACGACAGGTATATTGGAATGTTGTCTTTTGATTTCACTCAACCAGAATAATCCTTCGTTCCCATTGTTGATTCCATTGGAAAAATTCATGTCTAACAGGATTATATCAACCGATTCTTTCTGCAGAGTAGATAATAGATTGTTAGGTGAAGTAAGTGTAATAACCCGGTTAAAACAGGCTCCTAAAAGGATTCGAAGAGCTGTCAGAATATTTTTATTATCGTCCACAATCAATATGGTTCCGAATTTATCCATAATTTATAAAGAGTATTGATTTGGAATATCAAAGATATTTGTTTTTTTAAAAATCAGGAATGTTTCATAAAAGGTATTTTGGAGGATACGGATTAATATCTAATATTGAAAAATACAGGATACACTTGTCAAAGGAGATAAAACTTTGTTTTCATTTCCTTTGTATTTGATTTTGCTTAAATTTGTATAAATTTAATAAATATATTGCGGCATGGTTAGAAAAATATTACAGAATAAATTTTTATTTACTATTGTCTGTCTTTCTTTTGTATTCCCTCTATTGGCACAAATTACCGAACGTCCCCGACCGGCAGAATGGGAGCATTTGGTTTTGGGAGCTCGTTTTATAGATCGTTTTTTACCAATGCCTAAAGGGAAATTGAGTAAGGATGTTTGGGGAGGGGACAATGTCATCCCTCGATATGTGGATAATGGGATAGAGGATAGCGAACGTTCCTACTGGGGAGGAAATATACTCAAAGGAGAAGATGGTCTGTACCATTTCTTTGTTTGTGGATGGCCGGAAAATTCCCCCAAAGGGCATCATACCTGGCCGGAATCAATCGTTTACCATGCTGTTTGTAAAAATTCGACAGGTCCGTTTGTTATTCAAGATACGATAGGAGCGGGGCATAATCCGGAAGCATTCCGGACTAAGTCCGGACAATATGTTGTTTATGTTATTAATGGATATTATTTGTCCGAAGGAGTCAATGGTCCGTGGAGTTATCATCAATTTGATTTTGATGCAAGAGATCGTCGCATCATTGAAGGTTTGTCCAATCTTACCTTTGCCCAACGAGAAGATGGCTCTTATCTGATGGTTTGTCGTGGGGGAGGTATTTGGATTAGTCAAACGGGATTGTCTTCCTATAATCAATTAAGTGACCGGCGTGTTTATCCGGATGTAGAAGGTGCTTTTGAAGATCCGGTGGTATGGCGCGATCACGTACAATATCATTTGATTGTCAATGACTGGTTGGGCCGTATTGCTTATTATTTGCGCTCCAAAGATGGCGTTCATTGGGTTACAGATCCGGGAGAAGCCTATTTGCCCGGAGTTGTTTCCGTACATAAGGATGGCTTTATGGAAAATTGGTTTAAATATGAACGCCCTAAAGTTTTTCAGGATGAATATGGCCGAGCTGTTCAGATGAATTTTGCCGTTATAGATACATTGAAGGATGAAGATCGTCCGAATGACCGTCACAGTTCTAAAAATATCAGTATCCCATTAAATCCCGGCTTGTTGCTCACTATGTTGAACACGGATCCCATAGATAATCAAACAAAAACTATTCGGATAAAGATATCCGGAGAAAAAGGTTTTGTTCCTTATAAAGAATTGGATTTTTCATCTCTTCGATTTGGAGCTTCTTGTGAGGTGAATGGTGGGCCAGGTTGTCGAGTGACTGGTACGGAGCGTGCCGGAAATGACCGTCTTGTTCCTGTCGATGCTGGGGGGCACGGTAGTTCAGCGGAAGAGGTTGCTCCGAAAGTGTTCGGAAGGCCTG
>CASFOM010000211.1 GCA_949296295.1 uncultured Alistipes sp.
ATCGTTGATTTCCATGATGTTTTTTACAATACTCATAATTTTTCATACCTTTACGATGTTATAAAATTATACAAATATTTACAAACCACCAACAAATAATGAGAAAAGGATTTTTTACGTTCATAGCCATTTTATTTTGGGCTTTATTTTTGAATTTAAAACAAACCCAAGCCTGTACCAACGTATTAATAACCAAAGGAGCATCTGCCGATGGCTCCAATATGATTACTTATTCTGCTGATTCTCATATATTATATGGGGCATTATATCATACTCCCGGCAAAGAATATGCCGATGGAACCCGATTAAAAATATATGAATGGGATACAGGGAAATATTTAGGCGAAATCGATCAGGTAAAAACGACCTACTCCACCATCGGTAACATGAATGAGCATCAACTTATCATTGCCGAATCAACTTTTGGAGGACGAGAAGAATTGGTGAATCCAGAAGGTATCATGGATTATGGTTCTCTTATATATATTACACTACAACGGGCCAAAACTGCTCGAGAAGCCATACAAATCATGGATCATTTAGTACAGGAATACGGTTACTATTCTTCGGGAGAATCCTTTTCAATAGCAGATAAAGACGAAGTATGGATTATGGAAATGATAGGGAAAGGTCCTGGGAATAAAGGAGCTGTTTGGGTAGCTGTACGTATTCCTGACGGATATATTTCAGCTCATGCCAATCAAGCCCGTATTACTCAATTTCCATTAAATGATCCGGAGAACTGCCTTTATTCTCCTGATGTCATTTCTTTTGCCAAGGAGAAAGGATTTTACAAAGGTAATGATCAAAATTTCAGTTTTTCAGATGCATACGCTCCTTTAAACTTTAGTGCCATGCGTGCTTGTGAAGCTCGCGTTTGGAGTGTTTTCAACAAAGTATCTCCTGACATGGAGCAATATTTAGACTATGCATTAGGGGAAAATCCCAAGAACAGAATGCCTTTATACATAAAACCAGACCACAAATTAACAGTAAAAGAAACGGCTGATTTTATGCGAGATCATTATGAAGGGACTCCTATGGATATGACACAAGATATAGGAGCAGGAGGGAATGCTTTACCTTATCGATGGCGCCCCATGCAATATACTGTAGATGGACAAGAATATTTGAATGAACGAGCTATTGCCACTCAACAAACCGGATTCTGGTTATTGGGACAAGCACGTCCTTGGTTACCCGATATCATTGGCGGGATTCTCTGGTTTGGAGTGGATGATGCCGCGACTTCATGTCTTACCCCCATATACACTAGCTCCCTGGAAGTTCCAGAATGTTTTGCAGAAGGGAATGGACACATGACAGAATATTCTCCTACTTCTGCATTCTGGCTTTTTAACCGAGTAACCAATATGGCTTATGGGCATTACGACCTTTTAAGTGCAGAAATCAAAAAAGAAGCCGATAAACACGAACTGGAAGCTTTAGAGACTATTCCATCAATAGATATAGCTGCACAGGCTTTATACGAAAAATCGCCTAAAAAAGCACGTAAGTTTTTAACAGCTTATTCTATCAACACAGCTCAAAATATGTTTTCCAAATGGGAAAAATTAGATAAATATTTATTGGTAAAATACATTGATGGGAATGTAAAAAAAGAAGACGAAAATGGTTTTTTAGATAATGGTAACGGAAGAAATATTCCTGCTGCACCCATGACTCCAGGTTATAACGAACAGTGGAAAAAAGCTGTTGCGTCAAGTACTGGAGACAAATTAAAAGTGAAAGAACACAAATAAATATTCAATGAGGCTGACTAAAAAGTAATTTTATTATCTTCTGGAGAATTGGAGATATTGGCACTGTCCAGAATTTTATGTAAATGGGAAATACGGGATTCAAATTGAGTTCCGTATTTCCCATTTACATAAAATATTTTTATAGTACCTGGATATTTAAATTCACTCTCGGATAAGAATAAAATAACTCAGGAAACTTTAAATCTCAACTTTTTAATCAGCCTCATATTTCTTCTCTGTTTGTCTCGATAGTTTGTTTCCAGCATTAATAAAATTTATTTCGACAAACATACATAAAAACATAATAATCAATTTTTTACACACAAACAAGTCCAACAAATCAAAACTATTTGCCAATAGTTATATTTCAATTAGGTTACCGAACAGCAATAATTCTCATTACATAAAATTTGCCAGTACCTTTCCCAATAACTTTCCTCAACCAAATTTTTCTTTAATCTTCCTGTAAAGAATTACAAAACTCTCTCTTTTTTTAATTAACCCATATATATCCACATTCAACATAACTCTACTGCTAAATCCCATCTTCTCCTATATAAAAAGATAGATAACTGCCCTGGTGTATTATTTATAAAATTCAATATTAATATCCGTTCTAATAAATAAATTATCCATAAAAAATTATCCATAAAAATAATAGGTGGCCTAATCATAAAATTAGGCCACCTATTATTTTTATGGTATATCTTTTACAACGAAATTAATTTTTCATCGCATGTCTATATCCCTTTACTTTGTTCCATGCCCCACGAGTAAAGTCAGGAATTTCTACAGGAGCACTATTATTTTCAATAGAGATACCGGTCAATTCTGTCAAACAACACCATTCAGCCAAGTCATACACGTCCATATCTAAAGGCAGACCATTACGCAAACAATAAACTAAACGGTAATCCATGATATAATCCATACCACCATGACCTCCTACTTTTTTAGCTGTTTCTTCCAACTCTTTATGAATAGGATGTTTATATTTTTCCATCAATGCTTTTTTCACATCTTCTGGAACAAATCCATGAGCAGAAAGATCTTCATGATTAGGAGCAACATCAGAAGATACTTGAGCCGGTCTCAGAGCATATCCTTCCACAGGATATTTATTAGCAAAACCATCCGTTCCTGTTAGCTGATACATACGACTGTATGGACGCGGAGAAACTACATTATGTTGAATATGAATTGTTTTACCATTTTCTGTACGAATCAATGTCAATGTATGATCCCCGTTTTTAAAATCTGTTACAACTTCTCCTGTTTTTTCTTTAATGTATCGAGGCGCTCCTACTGACTTGGTATCCATAGCCACCAAGTAATTCATTTTATCCCCTCTATGAATATCCAATAATTGACAAGCCGGACCAATACCATGAGTAGGATAAACATCCCCACGATGAGTTCTATTATAATCTAACCGCCAATTATTCCAATAAGCTCCCCAAAAGTCTTCCAAGTTATGAATGTAAGAACCTTCTACATGTAAAATTTCTCCAAACAATCCTTGTTGAGCCATATTCAAGGTCGTTAATTCAAAGAAATCATATACGCAGTTCTCTAACTGCATACAATGTTTACGTGTCTTTTCAGAGGTATTGATTAAAGCCCATATTTCATCCATAGACATTGCAGCAGGAACTTCAATAGCCACATGTTTTCCATGTTCCATCGCATAAATAGCCATAGGAGCATGATGTTTCCAGTCGGTAGCAATATAAACTAAATCAATATCATCTCTTTCACACAACTGCTTCCAAGCATCTTCACTTCCGCTATAGGCAGCAGCTTCAGGCAAACCTGCATTAGTTAATATTTTTTGTGCGTTTTCTACACATTCTGGACGCAAATCACACAAAGCAACGATTTTCGTTCCATCAATATGAGTGAAACGCTGTACGGCTCCAGGACCACGCATTCCCAATCCAATAAAACCTACACGTACAGTATCCAAAGCAGGAGCAACAAGTCCTACCACATCTGTTTGTCCGCTTTCCCGTTCAGGCACAGGTAAGGAAATCATTTGAGGTTTAGCCGGCTCTGTATTTTTTGGAGTACAAGAAGTACTTAGAAATCCACTCATGGTCAAACATGAAGCCAATAACATCATACCAGCCATTCCCGAAAAAAACGTTTTTTTCATATTCTTCATTTATTAATTATAAATAATTTATTTCAGATAGTTTTCCAATATACACATATATTCCCCTCTGTTTTATGTGTTTTTCAAACTTAAAACAGATTATTTTTTCTTAATTCAAAAAGAATGAAATATAGATTAATTTTTACAAAGGTCGCTTAGTTTTTGAAATAGAGCATCTATTTCATCAAACATTTTTGTACGTAATGTCTGATAATATTTTTTAATCAAACGAGGATTATGTTTTTCATCAGGATGATTCACTTGGTCAATCAAAGTATTCCTTACATTTACAGCTTCTTCTATAATACTTATTACTTCATCCCGATTTTTAGATGGATGAATCACCAAACAAGTGTATGCATCAGAAATTACCTCACTAACCAGATAATCAATCTCTTTTTTTAATTTTCTCAGACTTGCCATAATTTTAATTTTTTATAAACAAGAGTTGTATTTTTATAAATTAGCCGTTAAAAGTAGTCATTTTCAAATAATCTACCAAATTAAATAAAATGACAAATCATTCGCTTATTTCATCGAAAATTGCTTTTTTGACTCCATTAAAATTGAAAAAGCACGATGAATATCAGCATCATCAACAATAACCGTAAATTCATTGGTGGTACTAATCACCTCCTTTATATTAATATTATCCCATGCCAATTCCTTAAAAATATAATAATACACTCCAGGATAAATACTATTTTCGTATGGTAATTTTACAGTAATAGAGGATAAAGAATCTGTTTTTGAAATCATAATTTCATCCGTAAATATTTCTTCTACCAATTGAGAGACAGTACTACTGATTACTACGGTCGTTTCACTTACCCCTTGAGAAAAAGTACAAAAAATATCTTTCAAATCATTAATTCTTCCTAACAACTTCGCTTGTTTGGCATATAAAGTCTTACTATTTAAGTAAGCATAATCTGCCAGATTAGATCGAACAATGATATCCCCTATATTCTCCACTACCTTTTGAAATTTCATGGACGATATCAACTCCAGCCGGGGAACCAAACGATTCAATGCCATAATAACGGCTCCATCATTCACTTCTTTCCCTAATTCTTTTTCTATCTCCGGCTTGATTTTTCGAGACAAAGCCGATAGATTAACAATACCTTCTATCAGAGCACTCTCAAGAAATGGTTTTTTTTTAATCACTTTTTCAACAGCAGTAGGAATCGTTATCATAACATTCTTAATTTACTTTTCGATCTAAATTACTGGTTAATTTTTTAACAAAAATAATGACAATTGAACAAAAAACAAAAAAATATTTTTATAAAAAAATGATATGTATAAATTTGGGAGCCATTTTCAAAAACAGAAAAGGCAAAAAGAAGGGTTAAATATATCCATTAACTATCTGTTAATAAGAAATTTAAAAACAAAGATACAATATGAGTAAAGTATTAAAATTTGGAGGTACTTCCGTAGGTTCTGCTGCCAATATGCGTATGGTCGCTGAAATTATCAAAGCAGAAAATGCTAAGGTTACAGTTTTGTCAGCTATGTCTGGAACAACCGATTCTCTGGTTAAAATATCTGCTTTGGCTAAAAATAAAGAAAACGTAGATTCTGTTTTATCATTCTTGTCAGACAAATACACTACTTGTATTAAAGACCTATTAAATACATATCAATCAGAAGCATTAAAAAAATGCGAGCAAGTTTTTTCTGGTATTAAGGATGCTGCTTCAACGTATAATGGTCTAACTACCGAAAAACAAATTTTAGCACAAGGAGAGTTACTAACTTCTGCCATATTTACATTTTATTTGAAAGAATTGGGATACAAAGCACAACTAATCAATATCCCGGATTTCATGTTTATCGATGAAAACGGTAAAGTGGATACCAATAAATTAAGAGAAAAAATCAATCCTGAAATTGCAGGGAGCGATGCAGATACCTTCTTTATCACACAAGGTTTTATTTGCACCAATGCAGAAGGAAAATTGGACAACTTAGGACGGGGAGGTAGTGATTATAGTGCAGCATTAATCGGCGCAGCTATTGATTCCAGTGAAGTTCAAATATGGACGGATATAGATGGTATGCATAATAACGATCCAAGATATGTAGAAAATACGTACCCTATCAGGAAAATGAGTTTTGATGAAGCCGCCGAATTAGCTTATTTTGGAGCTAAAATTCTTCATCCTGCAACTATCCAACCATGTAAAGAACATGGAATCGCCGTACGATTAAAAAATACGATGAACAGAGAAGCAGAAGGAACTTTGATTACCAACGATGGAGATAGCCAGAAAAGATTTCATGCTGTAGCTGCAAAAGATAATATCACTGTTGTAAGAATATGCTCTGCACGTATGTTAATGGCTTATGGATTCCTCAGACAAGTTTTTGAAGTGTTTGAAAATCACAAAACCCCTATCGACATGATTACCACTTCAGAAGTAGCTGTTTCCTTAACCATAGACAATGATAAAAATATCGAATCTATTGTTGAAGATTTGAAACCCCTTGGGAAAATTGAAGTAGAACGAAACAGTACCATTATATGTGTTGTAGGGAAAATAGGATATAGTCAAGCAGGCTTAGCAGCACATATTTTAGAAAGTATCAAATCCATTCCTGTAAAAATGATATCCTACGGAGCCAGTGCAAGAAGTATGGCTTTCCTGGTAGATTCAGAATATAAAAAAGAAGTATTGCGCCTGTTAAACAATAACCTCTTCAATTTATGTTAAAAGACAATTTAAAAAGACTAACTGAACTGTCTAATTTACAGACTCCTTGCTATTTTTATGATATGCAATTATTGGATGCTACGTTATCCAAAGTAAAACAACTATCAGACTCATACGGCTTCAGAGTACATTATGCAATGAAAGCCAATTTCGAATCCCGTATTCTCAAACATATTGCAGGATATGGTTTCGGAGCTGATTGTGTAAGCGGAGGAGAAGTACAGAAAGCTATTAATTGCGGTTTTGAACCGGCCAGAATTGTCTTTGCCGGTGTAGGAAAAACAGATGAAGAAATTATCTGTGGATTAGAAAACAATATATTTTGCTTTAACTGCGAATCACTCGCCGAGCTGGAAATCATCAATGAGTTGGCACGTGAACGAGAATTGTGTGCCCGAGTAGCCTTACGTATCAACCCGGATGTAGACCCTCAAACTCATAAGAATATCTCCACCGGTCATGCTGACAGTAAATTCGGCATCTCTTACAAAGAAATAGGAATAGCTATTGAATCATTGCATAAGTTACAAAACATTCAAATTGTAGGTCTTCACTTCCATATCGGTTCCCAAATCCTGAATATGGACGTATTCCGGACCTTTTGCTCAAGAGTAAACTCAATTGTCACCTGGTTTGAAGAGCAAGGAATTGTTTTGGATCATATAAATGTAGGCGGAGGATTAGGAATCAATTATATCAATCCGTTAACAGAGCCTATTCCCGATTTTGACACATATTTCAAAATTTTTGCAGAAGGCATTGTCTTGAAAAAGAATCAAACATTACATTTCGAATTGGGACGTTCCATTATTGCTCAGTCAGGGTGTCTTATTTCTAAAGTTTTATTAACCAAAAACACCGCTTCCGGCAAAAATTTTGTTATTGTAGATGCAGCAATGACAGAATTAATGCGTCCTGCCTTATATCAAGCTCATCATGAGATAGAAAATATTTCTTCTGAAAAACCTGTACACACCTATAGTGTTGCAGGAGGAGTCTGTGAATCTACGGATGTTTTTGCTCGAGACATCCAACTTCCGGAAACCCAAAGAGGTGATATATTGGTTTTTTATTCAGCAGGAGCTTACGGCAGCAGTATGGCTTCGCATTACAACCTTCGCTCATTAAAGCCATCGATATTCAGCAGTGATTTATAATGTTTGATCCGAAAGATATTTTATATGAAGACAATCATTTATTGATTGTCAACAAAACAGCAGGACAACTTGTACAAAACGACACTTCCGGTGATTTATCTTTGGAAGATGAATTAAAAAAATTCATCAAATCCCGAGATACAAAACCGGGAGCCGTTTTCTTAGGCGTTATTCATCGAATAGACCGTCCAGTAAGTGGAATTGTAGTCTTTGCCAAGACATCAAAAGCTCTTGCCCGTATGTGCGAAAAAGTAAAAAATAGAGAAATAAAAAAAATCTATTGGGCAATAACAGAGTCAAAGCCAACTTCCCCTTACGGAGAATTGGTACACTACATTGAACGAAATCCTCAAAAAAACCGGTCTTATGCTTATGATACGCCTCGGAAATCAGCTAAAGAAGGACGGTTATTTTACCGTTATCTCTGTTCTGGGACTCATTACCATCTATTAGAAATCAACTTGATTACCGGACGACATCATCAAATCAGATGTCAGTTATCCAAAATAGGGTTACCTATCAAAGGTGATTTAAAATATGGGGCCTCCAGATCCAATCCCAATGGGAGTATATCTTTACATGCGCGAGCAATTGATTTTATTCATCCAGTAACCAAAAAACTAATTCATATTATTGCCCCCGTTCCTGAAAATGATCATTTATGGTCTTTTTTTGAATCCT
Source organism: uncultured Alistipes sp. (assembly GCA_949296295.1). Classification (GTDB taxonomy): domain Bacteria; phylum Bacteroidota; class Bacteroidia; order Bacteroidales; family Rikenellaceae; genus CASDZK01. The sequence goes on from CASFOM010000211.1 coordinate 8,480, forward strand.
GTCAAGCCAATCAATAGTATATGATCCCTTTATTTCACATTTTTTGGTCGTTTTTCAAAATTGGACTTTTCACTTTCGGAGGAGGCTATACTATGATTATGATGATGCAACGAGAAATTACATCGAAGAATAAATGGATGGATGAAAAAGAATTCATGGATTATTTATCATTAGCCCAGGCTTCTCCCGGGCCTATGGCAGTTAATACAGCTATTTTAATTGGATACAGACAAGCCAAACTATTGGGAGGAATCGCCGGTTTTTTAGGAAGTACGCTCCCCTCTTTTATTATTCTGTTATTAATCGCCATTTTTTTCCAAAATTTCAGCGAAAATCCTCATGTAGCCAAAGTATTCAATGGACTTCGTCCCGCTGTTGTCGCTCTAATATTATATACGGTTTTTGTTTTTGCAAAAAATGTACATAAATGGGAATATCCTATATTTATTGCTGCAGCAGGATTCATTTTATTAGGAATATCTCCTCTTTATCTGATCTGTATCGGAATTATTACGGGTACAATATATACTTATTATAAGACACATAAAACAAAAGGATTCTGACGAAATGGTTTATTGGCAATTATTCTTAGCATTTTTTAAAATCGGATTATTCGGATTCGGTGGAGGATACGCTATGTTATCCCTAATACAGCACCAAGTAGTCACTGAACACGAATGGATTTCCGATACAGAATTTACCAATATCATAGCCATTTCACAAATGACACCGGGACCTATTTCAATCAATAGTGCAACCTATATTGGTTATACAGTAACCCATTCTGTATGGGGTTCTGTATTAACTACTTTAGGAGTATGTCTTCCATCCTTGATTATTATGCTTATCGCTTCTTATTTTTTTCTTAAACTAAGGGAAAATATCTATGTTTCTACCATTATGCGAACTATTTATCCCATAGTAATCGGATTAATTTTATCTGCCGCACTACAACTTATGACTTCTGAAAATTTCATTGATTTTAAAAGCTATCTTATTTTCATAGGAGCATTATTACTGCTGTATAAAAAACTAAATCCGATTTTAATAATGGCTTTATCCGGTATTATTGGCTTTTTCATCTATTAATAATACAGAACAACTCATTATCATTATTTTCAAAGCTCATTCTTTAACTAATTCAGATATCGTTCTAACGAAACACATATCATTCTCAAGATAAGAGTTTTGTTAATTCTGATATGATGCAAAGAAGGTGTGTCAATGGTAAAATTTGACACACCTTCTTTAAAAGAAACTCGTTTTTATTATTTATATCATCATTACCCTATTACTGTTACATGAATAGCTTGAGGACCTTTTTTCCCCTCTTCAAGTTCAAACTCTACGGTTTGACCTTGTTCCAACCCACGAAAGCCCTCTTTATTAATCCCGGTATAATGTACAAAAACATCCTTACCTGTTTCGGCTGTAATGAAACCATAACCTTTGGCTGCATCAAACCATTTTACTGTTCCTTTCATAAAAAATGATATTAAAATAAATAAACTATTATGCAAAGAAAATCAAAATTATTGCATAAACAATCTTTTTTCTAACTTTATGCATCAAAAAATGATTTGGCATGAAAATTTTTGCAATCAACAAAGAACAATGTAACCAATGCAAGCAATGTTATATTGCCTGCCCTGTAAAGGCTATAAAGATAACAAGTAGAGAAGTTTCAATTAATTATGATGAATGTATTGCTTGCGGATTATGTTTCAAAGCATGTAAACAAGCGGCTGTAACAATCAATGTTGATACTCAAAAAATAAATGAATATATTGAGACAGCTCGACAAGTAAAAGAACAATTCAAACGAATTGAAAATTTAGAAGCTGAGAATAAATCTTTACGTCAAGATATAGAAAAAATAGATAATAGACTGCATACTTTAATCAATAAAATTCCCATTGCAGTAGTTGCCGTAAATCGTAATAATCGTATTTTATTCTCCAATGATGCCTTCATTCGGTTACTTGATTACGAATCACAACAAAAAGCTACTGATATCAATGGATTGGAAGGAGTTTCTTTTGAAAATATGTTAAACGATGATGTATTCGAAGCTTTTCAAAATGCCTTGCACAACAATGAAGAAACCACTGTTATGGATGTAAAAATCAATGATACACTATATGGATTATCCATACATCCTTTAAAAAAAGAAGGAGCAGTCATTGCTCTGTTGCGGAATTTATCTGACATCCAAATCGCAAGGGATGAAATAGAAGCCAGAATTAACAGCGTTATTGACCAGAATATGGCAATGGTCCAGAATATAGGATTTCTTATGGGAGAAGAAACAGCCAAAACGACTAAAATATTAAATTCCATTACCCAGTCTATTACTTTCGGGTTGAAACAATAATTCATTTACTTAAACGATACTTCCTTTCATGTACACAAATAAATTCTTCACCGATATATCCTGCCATCAGCAGAATTGTAAACACGAGAGAATTTGCGGAGATACTTTTTTATTTCGACGATTCGATGGAGGTGCTCGTTCCATCGCTGTTCTTTCTGATGGCATGGGACATGGAGTAAAAGCCAATATATTATCCACATTAACATCGTCCATTGTTGTTAATTTCGACTATCGAAATAACGATATCCAATCCATGGCAACAATGATACTCAAAAGTTTACCTGTATGTGCTGTTCGGAAGACCAGTTATTCCACTTTTTCCATAGTAGAAGTCAATCATAATACAGGTTATGCTACTATCATAGAATACGACAATCCTCGAAGTATCGTTTACCGAAATCAAACCCCCTTGAATCTCATTTGGGAATCCGTAGCTTTTGAACAATATTCTACCGACAAACGTAATCGTACTATCGTATCAACATCGTTTCAAATTCAAAATGGAGATCGAATTATTGTTATGAGCGATGGAGTTACACAAAGTGGATTAGGTACAGAAGCTTTCCCTTTTGGATGGGGAAGGAAAAATGTAGAACAATTTATTCAATCCTCTTTAACAGCCACTCCAACCATATCTTCCTCTGATTTA
>CASFOM010000212.1 GCA_949296295.1 uncultured Alistipes sp.
CTCCTGGTTTTAATACATATTCATTCAACAGATAATTGACCGGTACAGTAATCAACATCACAAAAGTCACAGCTATACCCAATCCCATAGCTGTTTTTACCGTTTTTGAAACAGCTATGTAGGAGCACATCCCGAAGAAGAATGCAAACACCATATTGTCGATAAAAATCGACCGGACAAATATGCTTAATAAATTTTCCATCTGATAACTCTCCTAATCTTATTTTTCACAGAGTGATTTATTTTTACTACGATGAATCCAGATAATGATTCCCACCAAAATCAACGCCATCGGAGGTAACAACATCATTCCATTGTTTACATATCCAGCTTCATAGAAAGACTGCGGGATAATGCGATATCCCCACAAGGTGCCAGCCCCCAACAATTCTCGGAAAAAACCAAGAATAATCAAAATAAGGCCATATCCCATACCATTTCCTATCCCATCTAAAAAGGATTGCCAAGGTTTGTTTCCCAAAGCAAAAGCTTCCAGACGTCCCATCAGGATACAGTTCGTAATAATCAAACCTACAAATACCGACAATTGTTTGCTTACGTCATAGACATAAGCTTTTAAAATCTGGTCTACTAAAATTACCAAAGCGGCAACAACCACCAACTGAACAATAATTCGTATTCGTGAAGGAATGGTATTACGAATAAGAGATATTATTAAATTGGAAAAGGCACAAACCACTGTTACGGAAAGGGCCATTACAAAAGCCGGTTTCAATTTAGCGGTTACCGCCAATGCGGAACAAATACCCAAAATCTGTACGGTAATAGGATTATTCTGATTCAGCGGACCGGTCAATAGTTTCAAATTTTTAGCCGAGAACAACGGCTCTTTTTCTTTATTACTCATAAACCGTATTTTTTAGTAAATGACAATACACATAATAAACTGGTTCTATTGAACATCAGCCTGTTGTTTTGAAATATAAGGTAAATAGAATTTCAAATTATCGATAATCATGGCCTGAACAGCCCGAGAAGTAATTGTTCCTCCCGAGATGGCATCCACAGCATTATCGTTCCCTTGAGAAGCTCCTACACCTTTTAATACAGAAATACCTACATATTCTCCATTTTTAAAAATACTTTTCCCGATGAATTGATGTTCAAAAGCAGGAGTAGCTATTTCCGCACCCAATCCCGGAGTTTCGCTCTTATGAGCAAATACAGCACCGCTAATGGTTGTTAAATCGCTGTTCATTGCGATATATCCCCAAATTGGACCCCAAAGTCCGGTACCATAAACCGGGAAGATGTAATTTTTCTTTCCGTCTTTTTCACTAATGAAGACCGGTAATTCACGTTCTGCTTCAGGCACTGCAAGAGCAGCCTTCATATTATTCAACACTTTTAAAGCATCTGCTGAAGGATTGGCACTTTGCACCTCATTTCCTTGGGCATCAACCAAAAAACTTTGTTTAATATATGTATTATACTGCGATTCTACAGCCTTATTTTTATCCATACCCGGTTCTTCCTTAAACAATCCGGCAGAGTTCAGGATATCCGTTTTTTTCTCTATTTCAATATTACGTTGTTGAATAGATTGAAGTTTCATAGCAGTAAAAGCCAATGCAACAGCTACCACAACGACCAATACGATAGAGTAAACAATAATATATGTATTACTTTGTTTATTCATTGCTTTTCTCTCCTTCCTTATTTAGACGCGACATTCATACGTTTCATTCTGCGGCGAATGTTGCTTTCAACCACATAATGGTCAATCAACGGAGCCATGGCATTCATGAAGAGAATTGAAAGCATCATTCCTTCTGGATATCCGGGATTGACAACACGAATAAGAACGGCAAACATTCCTATCAATAAGCCGTAAATAATCTTTCCTGTATTTGTTTGAGCAGCAGTAACAGGATCGGTAGCCATAAATACTGCACCAAAAGCGAATCCTCCCAATAACAAATGGTAATAAGCCGGCATATCCATATAAATATTGGCACCGATACAATTAAATATCAATCCCATAAGATATCCGCCAGCAAATACGCTCAACATAATTCTCCAGCTGGCAATGCCTGTAAACAATAAAATGGCGGCACCAATCATGATGGCAATAAAAGAAGTTTCTCCTATACTTCCGGGAATTGTTCCCAAAAACCAATCAATAGGCGTAGAAGAGAAAGACAATGCTGAAGCTTTGTCTGCCAAAGCATTCGCTATTTCTGTCAATGGAGTAGCGCCGGAAAAACCGTCCACAATACCTTCTCCCTTACTCAAACCTGATATCCAAACTTTTTCACCTGAAATATAAGGAGTATATGCAAAAAAGATGAATGCCCGAGCCAACAATGCGGGATTAAAGACATTCATACCTGTTCCGCCAAATACTTCCTTCCCGATAATAACGGCAAAAGCGGTAGCCAAAGCAACCATCCACAAAGGAACATCCACAGGCATAACTAAGGGGATTAACATCCCGGATACCAAGAAACCTTCATTAACTTCATGATGACGGATTTGAGCAAAAATAAACTCTATTCCCAATCCGACTACATATGATACGATAATGATAGGTAAAACTTTCACAAAACCATGCCAAAAGCATTGCATTACGCCGGCATCGGCAACGCCCATAGCTGCAAAATGCTGCAACCCTACATTGTACATACCGAATAATAAGGCAGGGAGTAAAGCGACGACAACTACGAACATCGTACGTTTCAAATCAATCACATCCCGAATATGGCTACCTGCTTTAGTTACAGTATCAGGAACATACAGGAATGTTTCAAAAGCATCAAACGTAGAGTGGAATTTTTCGTATTTTCCTCCCTTTTCAAAATTCGGCTTAATTTTATCGATATAATTTCTTAAGGATTTCATTATTCAAATATTAAGAATTAATTAAGCTCTTTCATTAACATATCCAAGCCTTTACGAACAATCTGTTGTACTTCTGTTTTTGATGTACAAACAAATTCACATAAAGCGAGGTCTTCTTCAATTACTTCGTATATTCCAAGATTTTCCATCTTATCAATATCTCCAGCCAAAATAGCTTTCAGCAGATATACGGGATAGATATCCATGGGTAAAACCTTTTCATACTGTCCACTCATAACCAATGCTCTCACACCTCCATTCAAGTTGGTATCCAAATCATATTTTTTATTTGGAGTCAACCATGAAAAATAGCTGTGAGACACAGAAAATTTATTGAGACGAGGAGCAATCCATCCCAAAAATTCATGATGATTACCCTCTGGGATTAAGGTCATTTGATTGGCATAAAAACCGAAATGATTTTCCAAAGTCGTTTTTGTTCCGGTCAATACATTCCCGCAAATGAACCGAATGGATTTCCCATTTTGTTTCACATTGTCTTTCACAATGCTGTCAATCCGTGCACCACTAATTATTTTTTGATAGCGAGGATGTTCTACTTCAGAGCCCGCTACTGCAATAATTTTGGTCATATCGACGCGTCCTGTACGGAAGAATCGTCCGATAATGGCTAAATTCTGAATATCGACAGTCCAAATCAAGTTTCCTTTCCCAATAGGAGCTACATGGTGAATCTGAACCCCTACATTTCCTGCTGGATGAGGACCATCAAAAGTGGTCACATCAATACCTTGTAAACCGTCAAAAACGGGATTTTTCTGTCGTGCGGACACTCCTAAATGAACTTTTCCAGGAGTCAATTTTTTCATGACTTCCATCCCCATTTTAAGATCTTCCGTAACATTTTGTAAAACGAAATCCATTTCCGGAGCTAATGGAGCAGAATCAAATCCGGAAATAAAAACAGCATCAGGAGTCTTGGAAGGGTCTGCAATCACCCCATAAGGACGTTGAATGATCATGGGCCACAAACCAGATGCGAGCATCTGATCTATAACCGATTCTTTAGAAGCAGTGTTCAAATCAACTGTTTGGAATACCTCATACTCATTCTTGGAATCAGGTTCAATGACTACCTCCAGAATTTTACGTTTTTCTCCTCGATTAACAGCTTTGACTTTACCACTCACAGGTGAAGAGAACAACACCTGTGGACGATACTTGTCGAAAAACAGGGGAGTACCTGCCTTTACCTCATCATCAACTTTAACCAATAACTTAGGAGTTAATCCGACGAAATCAATCGGATTGACGGCATAAGAATCAGCAAGGGGCGTATCCACAAGTTCTCTTGCGGCTTGGCCCACTAATTTGATGTCGAGACCTTTTTTTAAACGAATCATTTTCGACATTTTTATACTTGTTTAATTTGATTTTCAACGGTGCAAAGATACAAATTGTAATCTAAATAATAGACAGTGATTGCTAAAAAAATAACAGTGAAATATTTTTAAGAGAACATATGATTTCAACTGATTATCCCCTTTTTGAAATATGAAAAAAAGGGATAGGGGAGTATAGGTTAAAAAGCCTATCTCAAATAGATTATATTCTATTAATGATTAAATTTTACAATAGGCATACTGTCCCCTTTATTTTATTCCTCGAAATTTAAATTTTAGAAAAAATAAACAGAATGGAAACGAAACAGTCCTATAATAAAGTTTGGTTTTTAAAGAACCAGCCAGAATCTTTACAGAGATATTTGTAGGATATAGCAAAAAAAAGCAGGATATATCGACTTTTGTTCGATATATCCTGTTTTTGTAGTCCATACGAGAATCGAACTCGTGTTACAAGAATGAAAATCTTGCGTCCTAACCCCTAGACGAATGGACCCTAAGTAGTCCGTACGAGAATCGAACTCGTGTTACAAGAATGAAAATCTTGCGTCCTAACCCCTAGACGAACGGACCGGATTGTTTTTCTTTTGCAGTGCAAAGGTAAAATATTCAAAGAATATTTGCAACGTTTAGGATTATTTTTTTTCGTTAGTATTTGAACATAAAAGCACAAAAACTTGTTTATCATTATGTTATAAACAAAAAAATATCAATGTTAAATAAAAACATTCTTCCAATACTTCATAAAATGAGAAAAATTAAACTCACCAGTATCATTTATATTAATTAAAGAAGGTGTACCAAATTTATGACTTGATACACCTTCCTCTAAAATGTGTGAAAATTAGTAAAACATAAAAAATATTAAGGATAATAACTACAAAAGTTTGTCAGATCAGAATCCGATAATAATTCTATATTCTACAATTTTAACACATTGTCTTTCAATACTTACTCAAATAAAATTATTTAAAATGTACCTTATTAACGTTCTTTCAAAGGATGGAAAGTAACGGGTTCTGCCACATTTTTATAAGCAGGACGAATAATCCGTTTACTGGAAAAATTCAATTCCTCAATCCGGTGAGCAGTCCAACCGGTAATACGGCTCATAGCAAATAACGGAGTGAAAATTTCTATGGGTAACCCTATCATTTCATAGACAAATCCGGAATAAAAATCGACATTAGCACAAACCCTTTTATTGACTTTATTTCCTTTAAAATTCATGAAATTTTCAATTGCACGTTTTTCCAACAATTCCAAGAAAGCAAATTCTTCCATTCGATTTTTTTCTTTTGCCAAATCACGAGCCATTTCCTTCAACAACATGGCACGGGGGTCGGAAATAGTATAAACGGCATGTCCAATCCCATAAATCAATCCAGACTTGTCATATGCTTCCTTCCGTAACATCTTCATCAAATAGTCATCGATTTCCTTTTCATTTGTCCAATCCTTGATATTTTCTTTAAGATAGTTGTACATTTTCATCACAGCCAAATTGGCCCCTCCATGTAATGGACCTTTCAAAGAACCGATAGCAGCAGCAATGGAAGAATAAGTATCCGTTTCCGTAGAACTGGTTACTCGAACAGTAAATGTAGAGTTGTTCCCTCCACCGTGTTCTGCATGTAAGATTAAAGCCAAATCCAAGGTTTTTGCCTCCAATGGCGTATAATTTCCCTTTAACATATACAAGAAATTTTCCGCTATGGACAAATGTTCCTGCGGATGGCGTATATGTAAAGATTTTCCTTGATTGCTATGTATTAACGTATTGTAAGCATAAGCAATAATTGTTGGAAATTTGGCAATCAAATCTATTGACTGACGCATTAAGTTATCCCGGGAGATATCATCCGGCATTTCATCAAAGGTGTACATTTCCAGAACACTTCGAGCCAATATATTCATAATATTTTGACCTTCCAGTTCGATGATACTCATCTTGATTTTCTGGCTCAAAGGCATACAGTGATTGATGATGCTTTTAAACATACTCAAATCTTCTGCATCAGGCAAGTAGCCGGACAACATTAGAAATATAACCTCTTCAAATCCAAAACGATTCTCTTGAATGGCTCCCCGTACCAAATCCTCTACATTTACTCCACGATACAACAATTTTCCGGGAATAGCTTTTAACTCACCACTTTCAAGACGTTCATATCCCACAACATCCCCAATTTTAGTCAATCCTACCAATACTCCCGAATGATCCTCATTTCTAAGTCCTCTCTTGACATTATATTTGGCAAATAGTTGAGTGTCAATACTGCTGGTTGTTTTTACTGCTTCAGACAGTTTAAAAATCATATATTGTTGTTTCAAAGTGGTCTCTTCCATAGTTTTAAAGTTTATTTATAAGATTATCGGTAAATGAAGTTGTGGACAAAGCAATCCCTTTATCCATAAAACGGGCCAAATCAACAGTTGCCTTTCCTTCTAAAAACGAACTTTCTATTGCAGAAGTAATTAAAACACCTGCTTCATTCCATCCCATATATTCCAACATCATCACAGCAGATAACAGGATAGAGCAGGGGTTTACTACATTCTTTCCTGCAATATTTGGGGCAGTTCCATGAGTTGCTTCAAAAATAGCATGTCCCGTTTGGTAATTGATATTCGCTCCAGGAGCAATACCAATACCTCCTACCATAGCCGCTAATTGATCTGAAATATAGTCTCCATTCAAATTCAATGTAGCAATAACGGAATAGTCTTCCGGCATTAACAATGTATTTTGCAAGAAAGCATCAGCAATCACATCCTTAATAATTATCCGCTGTTGTTCTACCGCTTGCTCCAAAGCCTTATTAGCTGCATCAGAACCGGATTCTTTGGCTATCATAGCATACTGTTGCATAGTGAATACGCGGTCAGCATATTCTTTCTCCGCCACTTGATATCCCCATCTTTTAAACCCGCCTTCTGTGTATTTCATAATGTTCCCTTTATGGACTAAAGTTACCGAAGGAGCTTGAGTACGTATGGCATAATCAATTGCGGAACGAACCAAACGTTCTGTTCCTTCAATGGAAACAGGTTTTACTCCAAAAGAAGATGTTTCTGGAAACCGAACTTTCGTAACCCCCATCTCCTTAGTCAGAAAGTTATAAAACTTTTTAGCTTCAGGGGTTCCCTGTTCCCATTCTATTCCTGCATAAATATCTTCTGTATTTTCCCGGAAAATAGTCATGTTTACCTTTTGTGGTTCTTTAAGAGGAGAAGCGACCCCTTGGTACCACCGAACAGGACGTTGACAGACATATAAATCCAATTCCTGTCTTAAAGCCACATTCAAAGAGCGTCGTCCCCCTCCCACTGGAGTCATCAAAGGTCCTTTAATACCTACCCGATATTCTTTAAAAGCCTTCATGGTTGCCTCAGGCAGAGGTGTCCCTTCTGCTTTTTCCGCTTTTTCTCCTGCCAAAACTTCCTTCCAGTTAATTCTTTTTTTCCCTTGATAAGCTTTTGCTACGGCAGCATCAACGACACGAATCATGGAAGCGGAAATTTCTTCTCCTACACCATCTCCGGCAATATAGGGAATTACCGGTTCATCAGGGACGGTAAGTACTCCGTCTTTTATTGAAATTACATTATTCATTTTCTTGTTATTCATTTTTTATGTTCAAGGCAGCTCCTGCTTTGAACCATTCAATTTGTTGCTTGTTATAAGTATGTAAAACGGGGAATTGTTCGGATGTACCGTCACTATGAGTTAAAATCACTGTCAAAGGCTCTCCTGGAGTAAACGTTTTTAATCCGATAACCGATATTTTATCATCTTCCCGAACTTTATCATAATCAGTAGATTGAGCGAAGGTAAGAGCCAACATCCCCTGTTTTTTCAGATTTGTTTCATGTATTCGGGCAAACGACTTGGCAAGTACCACCTTGACATTCAAGAAGCGAGGTTCCATTGCTGCATGTTCCCGAGAAGAACCCTCTCCGTAATTTTCTTCACTGACAATCACCGTACCGATTCCTGCCTTTTTATAACGCTTAGCCACAGCAGATACTGCATCATAACTTCCATCCAATTGGCACAATACCCGGTTCGTTTCTCCTGAGAAAGCATTTACAGCACCCATCAATAAATTATCTGAAATATTTTCAAGATGTCCTCGGAACCGTAACCACTTTCCAGCCATTGAGATATGATCCGTTGTACACTTACCTGCCGTTTTAATCAACAGAGGCAATTCCTTAAAATCATTTCCATCCCAAGGTGCAAAAGGCTTTAACCGTTGAATACGATTGGATTGTTCGGAGATAATCACTTCAATATCTTTTCCATCTTCAGCAGGTGCCTGGAAACCGTTATTCCCTGTTACAAAACCCTTTTGAGGCAACTCTTCTCCGCAAGGCGGATCCAGTCGAACATTTTTCCCCTCTTCATTAACCAAGACATCCTTTAAGGGATTAAAGCAAAGATCGCCGGCTAATGTCAAAGCCGTAACTATTTCGGGAGAAGCAATAAAGGCGTGGGTATTGGGATTCCCATCCGCCCTTTTGGCGAAATTACGGTTGAAAGAGGTAACAATACTGTTAGGACGATTATTGTCATCCGTCGCCCGTTTCCATTGTCCGATACAAGGGCCACAGGCATTGGCCATTATAGTACCACCGATAGCTCTAAAATCATCCATAATACCGTCTCTTTCAGCTGTTTCCAATACACGTATGGAACCCGGATTAACAATAAAGTCAGCTTTAGCCTTCAGTTTTTTATCTATGGCCTGACGAGCGACAGAAGCAGCTCTGCACAAATCATTATAGGAAGAGTTGGTACAAGAACCGATTAATCCCACTTCCATTTTTCGTGGATAACCCGCTTTCATTACCTGCTCGGCCATTTCGGAGATTGGACGAGCTAAATCCGGCGTAAACGGACCGTTAATATATGGTTCAAGCGAAGAAAGATCTATCTCGATTACCCGATCGTAATAAATTTCAGGAGCTTGTTCCACTTCCGGATCTGCTGCCAAATAAGTACGAATGCGGTTAGCTTGTTCCGCAATCATCTCCCGTCCCGTTGCCTTCAAATAGGCTGCCATAGCATCATCATAAGGAAATAAAGAGGTTGTGGCTCCTACTTCTTCACCCATATTACAGATGGTAGCCTTTCCTGTTGCCGGTAAGCTCAAAGCTCCTTCTCCAAAATATTCTATAATGGAGTTTGTTCCTCCCTTTACCGTTAAAATACCAGCCAATTTCAATATTACATCTTTGGGAGAACACCATCCACTCAGTTTTCCTGTTAATTTTACTCCAATAACTTTAGGCATTTTCAATTCCCAGGGCATTCCAGCCATCACATCCACAGCATCAGCACCACCAACACCGATTGCGACCATTCCTAATCCTCCAGCATTAGGAGTATGAGAATCTGTCCCCAACATCATGGCTCCAGGCATAGCATAATTTTCCAAGACTACCTGATGAATAATTCCAGCTCCCGGTTTCCAAAATCCAATGCCATATTTGGAAGAGACAGAAGACAAAAAATCATATACTTCTTTGTTTTCCTGATTAGCACGAGCTAAATCAGGACCTGCTCCTTTTTCTGCTTCAATAATATGATCACAGTGTACGGAAGCCTCTACCGCAGAGCGAGTTCTCCCTGCATTCATAAACTGCAACAAAGCCATTTGTGCAGTAGCATCCTGCATAGCTACCCGATCCGGTCTGAAATTGACATAATCCTCTCCTCGGACAAAGTTTTTAATTTCTTCAGGAGAATACAAATGAGCATAGAGTATTTTTTCACATAAGGTGAAAGGTTTTTTGATTTTTCCTTTTGAAAAATCCACTCTATCTACAAAGAAACGATAAAAATTTTCAATGTTTTTTACGTCAAAATTCATTTTATATCACTTATTAATATTCATTTTATGGCTCAGCAAGCAACAAAGGTAGGAAAATTTCGTCTCTGTTTTTGAGAATAGGATGAATTTTCACAGAAAGACAAAGGATGCAATAAAAACAATACAGTTACCCCTCATTCGTTTTATTTTTAACAAATCTTTTTTCAGAAACAAGAAAGCTCTGTTTTAAACAAAAAAAAGATATTTATATTTGCAAAAACTAAAAAACGATAAAAAAATGAGGAAATTGCTTTTAGCTTGTACTTTGCTATGTTTTGTTTCAGGAAACGGAACAGCTCAATCAAAAGAACAGCAGATTCGAATTGGGACAGAAGATAGTGAATTGATTTTTAAAGTAGCTGATAATGGAAGATTGTATCAGCAATATTTCGGGAAAAAATTAGTTGACTATACAGGGTTAGAAACACAACCTGCTAAACATGAGGCCTACATTACCAACGGGATGGAAGATTATTTTGAACCGGCTTTCCGTATGACGCATTCGGATGGTAATCCTTCGGTGTTATTAAAATATGTATCTCATACAGAAAAGGCCACTCCTTCAGGAACTGAAACAGCCATTGTTCTGAAAGACGATAAATACCCTGTAACAGTTACCCTTTATTACACAGCTTTCACTAAAGAGAATATTATCAAAACTCATGCAACCATTGTTCATCAGGAGAAACATCCTGTAACGTTATACAATTATGCTTCTTCCATGCTTCATTTCGATAAGGCAAGTTATTATCTTACCGATTTCACTGGGGATTGGGCCAGAGAAGTAAACATGACAGAACAAAAATTGGAATACGGGAAAAGAATCGTTGACAGTAAATTAGGAGCACGAGCAGCCATGTTCACTTCTCCTTTCTTTATGGTATCGATGGATGGTCCGGCTCAAGAGAATTCAGGAGAAGTTTTATTAGGGACCATTGGCTGGACCGGAAATTTCCGATTTACTTTTGAAGTGGATAATAAAAAATCGCTAAGAATTATTAGCGGCATCAATCCAATGGCTTCGGAATACAAATTACAACCGAATGATACCTTTGTTACTCCTGAGTTTTATTTTACCTTAAGTAACGAAGGTACAGGTAAAGCTACCCGTTCGTTCCATGATTGGGCCCGTCAATACCAGCTTAAAGATGGGATGAAAGACCGCATGACTTTATTGAACAATTGGGAAGCGACTTATTTTGATTTTGATGAAGAGAAATTAATTGGATTATTTGATGATGCAAAAAAATTAGGAGTAGACATGTTTCTGTTGGATGACGGTTGGTTTGGGAATAAATATCCCCGTCACAGCGACACCCAAGGGTTGGGAGATTGGCAGGAAACAGTCAACAAGTTACCTTATGGCATTGGTCGATTAGTCAAGGAAGCTACTGACAAAGGAATTAAA
>CASFOM010000213.1 GCA_949296295.1 uncultured Alistipes sp.
AAAACAGATATAACGGAAATGGAGAAAGAGGAGGGAAATACATATAAAATCTCATTGAGCAACGATGTCGATTTTTATATGAATGAATCAGGACAGCTAATTCAATATGATGATTGATATTCAAAGAGGTTCTGGAACTTGATTGAAACAAATCTTGGTTCAGAAATAGAGATAGAGGAGTAGAGTCATAAAGGGAAAATGATTGTGTCGTTTTTTCTGCGTGGCTCTCTCCTTTTTTATGACGAGCCATCAGTCCTTAAATGTAATGGAAGGAGGAGGTGTTATCATGCCAACTGTTGCATTATTTTAACCTTCAGGACCTTGTGCCTCATCTGTTTTGATGCGTCATACAAAAGGAGGCAGCTAAATATTATCATCTAACCACCTCCTTGACAGGTCAAAACTCGTATATGTCAATAGTCAGAAAAATAGGGACATGTCTCAAAACAGGATGTTTGAGTAACCTCTGTTAGGCGTGCCGTATTGGCGAGGTAAACAGTATGGGGGAGGAGAACAAAAAATGAAATAAATTTAATTTTCATTCTCGATGATACTGTACATGACTTATCATGATTGAGAATTTTGTCCCAACGTTTCTATGGAAGAATCCAAGAGTGATAACCGAGCCAACAATTCATCGCCCAAAGCTCGTTTGTCTTCAATATGTCGGCATACTTCCATCACGAACGGATTGCTTTCAAAGCATCCTCGAACAGACTCGAAATCCATTTGTCGAGAGTGTGCCGCATCTTCTCCATCTACTCCAAACCCGATTCGGGCACTTATTGAAAACTCTTTCCGCGCATCTTCATACAACATCCGGTCGAGAGAAATAACTGCTTCTTGCCATGAACGGACAATCTTCGCTACTTCTATGGAGGTTAGGGTATCCCGGTTTACGCCGAAATAACGTTCGATAATCCCTATGGCCCAGGTCCATTCCATATCGTAATAATTGGCATGCCACAAAGCAAAGCGGGCGTTAAGTTGTGCTACTTGACTGATTTCTCCCGTTTCTACGGCAGCAGCTAAAGCATCTACTTCAGTCCTCGGAACAATTAATCCTGATAAATCAATCCATTCTCCCGAGCCGATGGATGAGGTAGGACGAAGCCTTTGGCGCATATCTTCTTCGGAAGAAAATTTATCTCCTTCCAAACGCTTGATTAAGGAATTCCCCAAGAATTTTACAATGGCAGTACGGTATAAATTTAATCCGCGCAGCAGAGAAGGACGTGTAATGCGTGTGCTTTGGAAAGAATAGACGGAGGAGGCTTCCCCGGAAACTTGTTGTAAATGTTCCAGAGTATCTACCGCTTTCAACATTTTCCCGATGGAATAGGGACTTAAAAGATTAAAATTAATGCAATCCAAAAGTTCCGCACCTTTTCTCGCATCCCGTTCTGGCCACTTCCGCGCATCTCGCACAGTCCCCACACTCCGTAAATTAACCCCCGGAGACAAATAGGTCTCGCCTTCCCGTTCTATCAAATAGGAAAAGGGTAAATCCGACGTGTCCGGATGATGTACATGACGTCCCATGACTAAGGAAAATGCTCCGATCCGAGCCGGCCATAAGATATAAGAATCGCTGGTCGTTTTTGAACCTCGTTCTACAATCCCTTGATGGATAGGACCTAATTTGTACATGTGATTGCTTTGATTTGAACCGCTCCCTGCATTCAAAAAGGAGAACATCCCCGCAATCAGTAAACTTGATTTGTGCATGGAAACGGTATATGGCCCTGCAAAAATGGCACAGGCTTCTCCATTTTCAAATTTACAATTACTGAAAAATAGAGAATCATGAGCTGAAAAAAGATGTCCTAACCGACAAGCCTGACCGACAAAACAGCGGACTAAAGCAGCTCCATCCGTTATTCGGGCTCCCGAACAGACTATAAAATCCTGCATGATTACATTGCAACCTATATAAACCGGATCGGATGAACAGCTGTTTAATGTCCCGTTTTCCAATCGTGCCGCTCCTTCTACTATTGCATAATCGCCTATGGACAGATTGCGTAGCAGGTTGCAGTTGAGAATACGGGCATGACTCCCGATTCGCCCATGATCTGACTCTTGCTCTGCAGAATATCGTTCAATCATGTCTCTTATGCGTTTCGCAAAACCGTTGCGGTGGCGGTGTAGGGCCATTAAGTAAGCTGAATGGGCGGAAAGTTGGTTGTAAATCATAACTTCACGCCCCCCGGTCTCGTTCAATACCGATACTTCTGTTCCATTCCCGAAACGACTGCGCCCCGTGACTACTAATAGATTGATATTCCGAATAACACTCTCCGCTCCGATGTCGTAATTTGCAATCTGATTTTGTACATTTTCAATCAATACGTTATCTCCAATAGTACAATTGTGCAATACGGCCCTTCGAAGACCAGAATGTAGTTGAATGCCCCCCTCTAATTCGATGATTCCGTCAAATGCCCCCAAACGGATATCTCCTGAAAAATGAACAGACTCAATAAAAACAGGAGAAAATTTGAGGGAAACATGTACCCGGTTCCAATCTTCTGCTGTATTGTTATGAGCTTCTAAATAAGCGATTTCTTTCGCTGTTAATTTCCTGTAATTAGACATTTTATTTCAATTTATGGACCGACAAATATATAAAAAATAAAAATAATTTATTAATAACATCATATTATTTGTAAATTTATTTACAAATATAGGGCCTATTGAATCTTAAGAGGGGAATTTTTTTATTTGGAACAATTAGTTTCCGAGATACATATCTAACAAACTGATAGTCAATTGTGTTTGCATGGATAAGTTTGGTAAGTCGATATTGATTGCAAATGATTGTATTTCAATAGATTAAAGATGATTGACGTTTTGTCGGACACTAATGATTGGGGACAGAAGATAAAGGAGTTTTGAGATGAAAGGGTGGAGGGATTCTGGCTGGTAGAGGAGGAAAACCTAAAATCAAGGACTTTAAGGAGGGGGATTATCAAGGTGATTTTGAATAGGATAAAA
>CASFOM010000214.1 GCA_949296295.1 uncultured Alistipes sp.
CTCAACATAACAAAGGGAAGTATTTCTCTAACTCTCTATGTAGATATTAAAACACAGAAGCAACAACTATCGAATCTAAATACAGATAATCAATCAAATACTTCATTACGAGCAAGATTGATTTTTATCCATATTCATTTATTCTACTTCGATTACCGGAGCCTCCGCAGCAACCGAATCCCCTTCAGCATACAAAATTTGCTTTACCGTACCTTCAAAAGGAGAAGATATATTGTTTTCCATCTTCATTGCTTCCAAAATAAACACATCTTGTCCTGATTTAACAGAGTCTCCTTCTTTTACCAGGAATTGAAGGATACGTCCAGGCATGGGGGCTACTACTGCATTTCCTGTTATCTTTACCGGTTGTTTATGAACAGAAGCTGTTGTTTCTTCGGCTGTTTTTTCCTGTTTTGGAGCCATAGCTTCATACCGGGCTTTTTTGATATTGGTTAAATATTCTTTAGCTACGTTCGGGAATAACTCCAACAATAAAACTTCCTTCTCATTTTCAGCCAACAATACACCACCATATTCTTCCAAAACGGGATTGGGTTGCATTTTGTATTGACTGACATCATAAGGAGTTTCTTCACGCACCCCAGCTATTTTAAATCTGAATTCCGGATCTACAGGTACCGGTGTTTTTCCATACTCCCCTTTAACCAAATTGACAAACTGATTTGAAGTATTGGAATACATGGGCTTCCCATTCATTTGATCCAACGCACAATTAACGGCCTGTGCCCCTACTATTTGACTGGTTGGTGTTACAAGAGGAGGTAATCCGGCATCGAGTCGTACCCGGGGAATTAACAGCATGGCTTTTTCTAAAATATGTTCTGATTTCAGTTGTTTTAGCTGTGCTACCATATTGGTATACATTCCCCCAGGAATTTCTGCATTTTTTACTAATTCATTAGGAGCGGGGAAGTTAAAATAACTTTCTATTTCATGACAAGCCTCTATCAAAGATGTTTCATCTTCCTGTTGAGCAGCAGCTACGGCACGATCAAAAGCCTTTTCTATATGTTCAGGTAACGTATCATTTAAAACATCGAAAGGTTTTGCGAATTGTTTTACCGCATCGAAAGGTTCCAATTCTTTTCGGATGTTCAACAGTTCCTGATTGATTTTAGCCACCGCTTCCATATTAACATCTATCTCTACTCCCATTTTTTTACAGAAGAGGTAAATCAGTTCTATGGCAGGAGCAGCAGGTCCACCGGCAAAATTCCAAATATTGGTATCTACAATATCCGCTCCTGCAGCAATAGCAGCTACCACAGAAGCCAATCCGTAACCGGGCGTACAATGAGTGTGGAAATCTACGGGAACAGACAATTCTTTTTTGAAAAGTTTGATTAATCCAGATACTCGTTTGGGTGGAATCAATCCACTCATATCTTTAATGGTAATCATGTCGGCCCCCAAAGCCGCCATTTGTTTCGCCTTATCCAGAAAATAAGCGTCCGTAAATACCTTCTTGGGTAATTTTTTCCCGGAGAACAAAGCTTTTAATCGCTCACCGGTAGAAAAACGGGGATCAATGGTATAACATACGGCACAATCAGCAATTCCGCCGTATTGTTTTACATATTTTACAGTGGATTTTACATTTTCAACATCGTTCAAGGCATCAAATATCCGCATAATGCCTAATCCGGAAGCTATGGCATTTTTACAAAATCCGTCAATAATTTCGTCACTGTAAGGACTGTATCCAAACAAATTTCGTCCACGAGATAAAGCCGTCAGTTTAGAAACATCCCCAACAACAGCCTTGATTTTTTCCAAACGATCCCAAGGATTTTCTTTTAAAAAGCGCATAACGGAATCAGGAACTGCTCCTCCCCAAACTTCCATGGCGTAGAAGTTAGCCTCTTTGTAAAAAGGTAAAACACGGTCTATTTGTTCCTGTTTCATACGTGTAGCAAACAGAGATTGCTGTCCATCCCTGAGCGTCAAATCTCGAATAAGAAGTTTTCGTGCCATCTTAAGGTAAAAAGTAATAATTATTAATTGTGAAAAGAATAACACAAAAGTAGATAAAAAAGATGAAAGTTATTCTCGGGAGGGAAAATAAAAATCCTTTGAGGTTAAATATCTACCTGAACAGTAAGAGCAATACCTTTAAAATCAGGATCAGACTTTATTTTTTCATTCAAGTTTACAATCAATTGTTTTGCTTTTTGTATGCTCCGATTTTTTTCTATTTTCAGTAATAATTGCAAACGGTAAATCCCCCGTATTCGATTTACGGAAGGTATTATAGGGTCACTCACTCTGTTTCCGAACAGCTCTTCCAAATGTCGGGCATAGATTTTAATGGCTTGTTCCAATATTTGTTGATTCGGATGTTTCAAAGTAAATTCAATAATTCTGACAAAAGGAGGGAATAAAAAACGTTTTCGGTCCATTATTTCCCGATCATACATCCGTTCGTATTCCATTTCCTGTAAATCAGCAATCACCCCTCCATACAAATTACTTTGTACAATCATCTCTCCCGAATGTTTTCCCCGAACTAATCTTCCAGCCATTTGTGTCAATATCTGGTATCCTCTTTCAGAAGCTCTGAAATCGGGGAATCCCAACATATTATCAGCGTTGATTACTCCAATTAAGGATACTTTCGGCATATCGAACCCTTTTCCAAGGATTTGTGTTCCTATAATAATTTTAGGTTCTCCTGTTTCTATCTCATGCATGATTTTTTGGAATCGGTTTGTCGCCCGTAAAGTATCCGCATCTATTCTCACCACAGGAGTATTCGGGAAATACTCAGCAATCCGTTCTTCGATATTTTCCGTTCCTATTCCTTGTAACAATACATTATGGGAACCGCAGTGTTCACAGGTTTGTTTCCAAGGGATTTTCATTCCACAATAGTGACATTCCAAGGTATTCCTCTGTTTATGAAACGTCAAAGAGACATTACAGGCAGGACATTGAGGGATAGTGCCACAATCAGCACATTCGACAAAAGAAGCAAATCCTCTTCTGTTTTGGAACAGGATTACTTGCTCATTATTGTCCAGGGTTTCTTTTATTCTACGTAAAAGATAGTGGCTGAAATAACGTATTTTGGAAGAAAATCCCCACTCTTTTTTTTCCTTTACAGCAATCAATCTGCGTTCAATGACGGTTATTTTTGGAGCAGGAAGTCCGTTAAATCGTTCCTTCAGAGTAATTAACACATATTTCCCCTGTTGGGCATTGAAAAAGCTGTCTATTGAAGGGGTTGCACTGGATAATAATACATTTGCCTGATATATTTTCCCGGCCATGACCGCCGTATCCCTGGCCTGGAATCGGGGAGCGGGATCGTTTTGCCAATATCCGGCATCATGTTCTTCATCCACAACAATTAATTTAAGCCGAGTAAAAGGTAAGGATAATGCCGAGCGTGTTCCAACAATCAACACCCCCTCTTTGGAATGTAGTAATTTATTGTAAACCTGTAATCTGGCCTTAGAAGTCTGGCGAGCAGTATAAGACAACATATAAGGCTTGAAATAGATTTCTAATCTTCGAAATAATTGGGAGGAAAGAGCCATTTCCGGAAGTAACAACAACACTTGTTCCCCTGCTTTTATCCTGTCCCATATGAACCGCATGTAAATTTCGGTTTTCCCCGCACCGGCAACGCCGAAAAGCAATGCCGGTTTGTTGTGTAAAAAGGCTTTTTTTATCTCCGTACAGGCATTTGTTTGGGACGGAGTTAAAACAGGAAGAGGTATAATTTTCTTTTCAATGATATCAGTATCAGGTTCTTCGTAATCATTTTCTACATACCGTTCGTGAGAGTTCAGTATTTTCTTCTTTATCAATCCATTTATCCCTGATAAATTTCCCCCTAAAATTTCCAAATCTTTTCTATCTATTTCAAATTTGGAATTAACAGAGGTTTGTTCCATCATTTTATCAAGGAAAATAGCAAGTGTTTTTTGTTGGCTTGGAGCTCTTTTCAGCGAGTCAAGCAACTCATGTAATTTTTCTTGTGTCTGCCAACAAGGTTCTAAAGACAATAAGATTTTCTTTTTTAATTTTCGTTCTTTTTCAAAACGATAAACAGAAGTATCTCCTTTTTCCGGCAGATGTTCCAATCTCAAAGCGGCAGGGAGGAAATAAGCCATTACCTGTCCCAAACTACATAAATAGTATTGAGCCATCCACTCCCATAAATTCAATTGTTTAGGAGTTATTACCGGTTGCTTATCCAGTACAGAAATAACTGATTTTAAATCTTTTTCAGATTTTTCTTCATGAATTCGATAAACCAATGCAGCATAAATTTTCCTATGTCCCAATTCTACCGAGACTCTTATTCCCGGTAATATGAACTCCTTTAAGGAGTCAGGCACGTGATAAGACAAAATGTCTTTCAATGCTAAAGGCAGGATGACATCGATATACATCGGACTTATAAAATTCGAGAATATTTTTGGCAAATAATTTTTCTGGAATCATCAAGTGATTTTACCATTTTCAACAATTCGAGCGTTTTTTCCTCATTTGCTGAATTCTCCATTTGATGAAACAGATTTTTGGTTAAATCACTCAATACTTTTAGTTTATACACAGCAATTACTTTAGGGACTGCCATATCTAAATTTTCAGCTTCAGAGATTACATCGTCTTCGAAACGAGACCATATCCGGCTGGGACGATACATCTCGTCTTTTGTGATTATATCTACGGTAAAACGAGCTACCTCTATCGAGTCATGATTGATAAAATGATGAATATCTACTCCTTCCTGCGTTTCTTTCCATAGTCGTACATATTCTTCAAATATGGTTTTATAAACGGGATTTCGTAATGTGATTTGATCTATTTCCAATTCTTCAATAATTGTTTCAGCAACATTCAAAGCGATGGGTTCCATCAGTTTCCCTTCTGCATTTCGTTCCTGAAAATAAAAATTCCGAGTTCCATATTTCAACAGATAAGAAACTATTTCCCGCTCCAACTCATCAAATTCATTAATGTTCGAAAATGAATCCGTCTGAGCGAGGGTATTCCTTTCAGTGTATTTTCGATTCAGGAACCGTTCTTTCCGTTGTTTGTTCTCCCAAACTTCCTTTCCTGCTTTTCCGGAATTCCTGATTGTAATTTTCTTCTCGACCTCACTATATACTAAGGAATAATCCACATCCAATAATTGACTGCATTCTTTGATGTATTGGTCTCGAATCAAAGAATTTGGGATGACACTGATGGAATTGACCACCTCATTGATTACTTCAGCTCTGCCAATAGGGTCATTTTTTACCTCTTCCAACAATAGATTGGTTTTAAAAGTCATGAAATCCGTTTCATGACTTTCAATAAACTCATTTAATTCAGAAGCCGTTCTGCTTTTGGCAAAAGAGTCGGGATCTTCCCCGTCGGGCAACAATACCACACGAACATTAACCCCTTCGGCCAACAACATGTCAATTCCTCGTATTGACGCCTTTATTCCGGCAGAATCCCCGTCATAAATCACCGTCACATTATTGGTAAAACGAAGAATAAGACGTATTTGTTCCAACGTCAGAGAAGTACCCGAAGAGGCCACTACGTTTTCAATACCGGATTGGAACATGGATAAGACATCCGTATATCCTTCTACCAAAATGCACTTTTTTTTCTCAACAATAGTTTTTCTGGCAAAATAGACCCCGTATAAAGTATTGCTTTTATGATATACTTCGGATTCAGGAGAATTGAGATATTTGGCTGTTTTTTTATCGGTACGCATGATCCGTCCGCCAAAAGCAATAATTCGCCCGCTTAAGGCATGAACAGGGAACATGACACGTCCGGCGAACCGATCATAATAGCTGCCGTTTTCCCGCTTTATCGTCAGGCCTGTTTTAATCAAAAATTCTTCTTTATATCCAGCCTCTATAGCCTCTTTGGAAAATACCTCTCCACCGGCAGGACAATAACCTAATCCAAACCGCTCGATAATGGCATCCGTAAACCCTCTTTCCTTGAAATAACTTAATCCGATGTTTCGCCCTTCTCCGGACTGATGCAACTGTTTTTTAAAATAATCGTAAGCATACTGATTGACAGCCATCATGCTTTCCCGAGCCTCATTCTCTTTTTTCTGTTCAGGAGTATAATCTTTCTCGATAACTTCTATACCATATTTTCGGGCAACATATTTCAAGGCTTCCTGATAAGTCATCCCTTCATGCTCCATGACAAAACTAATGGCATTTCCGCCCTTGCCGCACCCGAAACATTTATATACCCCTTTTGCCGGAGAGACGACAAAAGAAGGTGTCTTTTCGCTGTGAAAAGGACAGCAGGCTTGATAGTTGACTCCTTTTTTCTTCAAAGAGACAAAATCACTTATGATATCAACAATATCAGCTGCCGCATATATTTTATCTATAGTAGCTCTATCAATCATAATAAATGGTAAAAACGGGGTAAATTTCGTGATTTTTTCCGGAAAAAAGAAATGGTAAATTCCCTTTTCAGAGAGGTTGATTTTATACTTTTTAAACTTTTTATCTTAAAAAAGTATAATTTATTTTTTTTTACTACATTTGTACCATTCCCTTCCCAAGAAGATGGAGAAATCAACAGAAAAAAAGAGGATAATGAATACAAGAAGAACGGCAGGCAGGCACATTATTACCGTCATGTGCGGCTTTTTTTTATTGTCAGCTACTACGGTAAAGACATATGCCAATGAAATAGCCTGTCTGAATAACGAGAATGATACAATTCGTCAGATTGAAGTGGAAGATATTTCAGTAATCAGTCGAAAAGAAGGTCGGGAAATACGGGAAATACCTTCGTCCTCTTCTTATGTTTCTTCGCGTGATTTAAAACTGAATACCGTAAACAATATTAAAGAGTTCAGTTTGATGATTCCTAATATGTTCATGCCTGATTACGGAACCAAGCTAACTTCTCCGGTATATATTCGGGGGATTGGTTCCCGTATTAATTCTCCCTCGGTAGGGTTATATGTGGACGGCATTCCGTTTTTTGAGAAATCATCTTTTGACTTTGATTTTTCAGAAATAGACCATATTGAGGTTCTGCGAGGTCCACAGGGAACTCTTTACGGACGTAATACTATGGGGGGAATTATCAATGTTTCCACCAAATCTCCGCTCACCCACGACGGAACAGGTTTACGGGTTTCCTATGGCAATTACAATCAAGTAACGGCTTCCGTATCTCACTACGGACGGTTCAATTCACATTTCGGTTACTCTCTTTCAGGGAATTATGAACATCATGACGGATTTTTCCGGAATGAATACAATGGAGAGACAGCCGACCGTTTGAATTCGGGAGGGGGACGCATTCGACTTCGTTATCGGAATCATGGATGGGACATTAATCTCATATCCAATTTCGAATATTCGGAACAATCCGGTTATCCTTATTGTCTTTACGATAAGACAACAGACCTTGTATCTCCGGTTAATTATAATCGCAACAGTTTCTATCGTCGTCGATTATCCTCGAATGGTTTGTTGATTCATAAGACGGGCCATCGAATTATGTTTACCTCACGTACCAGCCATCAGTATTCATCAGACCACCAAGGAATTGACCAGGATTTTTCTCCTCGAAATCTATACTACATCAATCAGAAAGAGACACAAAATATGGTATCTCAGGAAATCGAGTTTCGAAATTCAAAACAACAACGTCTTTCGTGGATAGGTGGTTTATTTGGCTTTTATCAAGCTTTTGACAGCGAGGTAGCTATGGAATATGGTTCGGATGCGGTATCCCAGGAGTACCTGACCGACAAGTTTTATCATTCTCCCCGTTATGGCTTTGCCATTTACGGACAAGCTGTTTACAACGATTTGTTTTGTAAGGGTTTGTCTTTAACGGCCGGTGTTCGCTATGATCAGGAATATGCTCGTACACGATTTGATTATTATCGGGTTTCTTTAGGAGACATCGTTCCTGTGGATTATTTTAAAAGTCGGTTACATCATAATCAAATATCCCCTAAAGTTTCTTTGGAATATCGTCTTCCCCGAACGGCATTGTTTTATGCTACGGTAACGAAAGGGTATAAAGCAGGCGGATTCAACACCTCTTTTGAGACAAAGGAAGAGCGTACGTTTAAGCCTGAGTACAGCTGGAATTATGAAG
>CASFOM010000215.1 GCA_949296295.1 uncultured Alistipes sp.
CCGGACTCGCCGGGACTTTCCTGGCATTATAAAAAAAGAAAGGTAACCCTTAAGTCTGTCTTTGACTTTTGGGTCACCCTCTTTTTTTTATAATCCCGGAAAAAATCCAGCCATACACAACCAATGTCTGAAACATATCCGGACTGACGTCTCCTTCGCAAATTATTTACCTTTAAAAGACTCTGGTTCCTATCCCTCTTCAAGAACATTTTGTTCTTGGAAATACATCAAAATCTCCCTATGGCCTGACACTGCTCCCCCGAAACGAGACTTCGAAGCAATAGCACTACCGCTCCAACAATACCGAAACACACCTAAGAACCGGCATTCCCCAGAACAATCTCCGGCCGGATACCCAAGAGGAAACATTTTCAGAGGTCGGAATAAAAAGATAATCAAAATATACTCCTATGAAAACGATACTATCAAATTATCCCTAACTTTTTCGCTATTCGACATGCTTCTATTGAATTTCTCACCTGTAACTTGTTAAGAATTTCCTGCCTGTGACGACTAACTGTATTGATACTGATAGAAAAAATATTAGCTATGTCCTTACTTGTCATACCTTTATCTACAAGACTCAATATCTGTTTCTCTCTGGATGACAATATCTGCGAATCAAGACTCTCTCCCAACTCAAAAGTTTGACCATTAACGGAATTGACGACCAAACATTTATCAGGTATTTCAAATAATAAAGGACTATAAAGGCACAAGGCCAACCACAGAGTTTCATTAGATGGAACTGAGATATAAAACATACGATGCCACACAGGAATATATGAGGTCGTTTTTGTCCTCATACGAAACTTACTCATCAAATAATAATCGGCCCGTCTCTCCTTGGGTTGTCGCTTGATAAAATGAAAAAAACAAAGCTCGTGTAAATGTTTCTCTGCTAAATCATCGGGATAAAGCAATTGGAAAATATCTTCTTCCCAAATTGAAGAAATTTTACATTCTATTCCCTCTTCCATCCCCAATACTCTTGAAAATTTACCATAGTAAACATAACTGACATTCGTCCGTAAATCACTCAAGACCGCAATAGCATTTTCCAGCCGAGCATAATTATAGGCCATAACCCTATATTCATTTAACATCTCGGCATAATATGGCTGCCCCTCCGAAAAATCCTGCGAGAAAAATTCTTTGTTCAGTTTATCTTTACTATCCATCTATCCGCTCTATAAATGGTTATTTATAATTATTGTACCTCATCAAACAACATCTTATCTTTGCAAAGATAATGAAAGTCGGATGCAAAGGGTAAATTCAAAAACCTTGTTCGCATTTACCCCATGAAACACATCCCTTATTCTTTAACAAACGGTCGTTTATTCCAAATAAAAACATATCTTCAGAAAATAGGAAATGGCAACGTTATTAACCAGCTCAAAAGACAACCATTATTTGTCTATTTCATAAAAAGAACACAACTAAATAACAATCAAATATTTACATCATAAATAAAAAAAGTAATATGAAAAAATTATTTTGTTCTCTGTGTATCTTTATGTCTTTGCAATTATGCTTGGCTCAGTCCCTGGAAAAAATGCATTGGTTCAATGAACCGGAGCAGTGGAATATAGAAAACAAATCGCTTTCAATGTTTGTTACTCCTCAAAGTGACTATTGGAGAATTTCTCATTATGGATTCACTGTCGATGACGCCCCTTTCTATTATGCTACTTACGGAGGAGAATTTGAAGTCAAAGTTAAAGTCTCCGGAGATTATAAAACACGTTTCGACCAAGCTGGAATCATGCTCCGAATCGACCACGAAAACTACATCAAATGTGGTATCGAATTCGTTGACGGAAAATTTAATTTAAGTACGGTTGTCACCCACAAAACATCGGACTGGAGCGTAATTACCCTTGAAAAAGAAATCCCTTTTATCTGGATTAAAGCAGTAAGAAGGCTGGATGCCGTTGAGATATTTTATTCTTTTGATGATAAAGAATATACCATGATGCGAAATGCCTGGTTACAGGACAATACCCCCGTAAAGGTCGGGATGTATGCCGCAAGTCCTGACGGAGAAGGATTCATCGCCAAATTCGAACATTTTAACGTTAAACATCTTCCTGACCTGCGTCGAATGGAATGGTTAAAGAATAATGCTGAATAGAAAATTCTTCGGATGAAATAAAAAAAAGGCTGGGAAATATTATAATAACAAAACAAGGGAAAGGCTGTTTCAAGATGATACAGCCTTTCCCTGCTTTATAATACCCTCAAAAAAATATGAAAACCATCCTCATACAGGACCGATTCATGGAGATACAACCGATTCCTGAAACAAAAAACAATAACATCCGGCAACTGACGTCTCCTTCGAAAAATTCGGACAACCTATTGACTTCCAAAAAATCTCGGACACTATCCCATCCTGACTGCCTCTTATTTGGGTTTATTCCTATAACCTGACACTGCTCCTCCAAAACGAGACTTCGTAGCAAGAGCACTACCGCTCCAACAATGCCGAAACACACCAAAGAACCGGAGCCTGTCCATGATAATCTCCGGCAACACGTGGACGGTCATAATAATATTGCAAATCATTACGCTTGTTCGTCCCCACACAAACCTCCCCGACATCTCCCTCCTCATCAATATACGAAACTAACGACAACCACGCCCGACGTGCTGCAGGACCATAAGTACGGGCATCCAACCACCCCTCCTTGACACCCACAATCATCGCATAGGCAAACATCGCTGAACCGGACGTCTCCGCCCAACAATCCGATCGATCCACCAACTGATTCCACATACCGTCTGACCGTTGATACCTCAACAAACTTTCCATCATCTGACGATATCCTGCAAGAATACGTCCCCGATCGGGATTGTCCTCCGGCATGGAAAGCAACAGTTCCGTCATCCCCGCTGCCATCCAGCCATTTCCCCGTGCCCAATAGAACGGAACGTCCGGTGCATGATAAAACAAACCGTTGGGACACTGCAGACTGTCCAAATAGACCACCATCTCACGAGCTGCCCGGTCTATATACCGTCGTTCTCCCGTAGCCCGATAAGCCCCGGACTGTACTATCGTAATCATAAACATATCATCAATCCAAAGACGGGTTTGCCACGACAATCCTTTTTCCGACCACTGCCGTTCCGACGAGCGGGCATGGACCGGAAGAATCCATTGAGTATCCGCATAAGGCATTCCCAAATCATAATAACGCCGGTCGCCCGTAAGACGATAGAACATCAACGGCAAACAACCAAACATGTTCAAATCAACATGATTCTTTATCGGCAAATAGGAGCTCTCCTCCGAAAAAAGAGGTTCAAACCGAGCCTGCAACTGCCGAAACAATGCAGTATCCTGTACCGCATCCGAATAACGTAACGCCCCGTACCACGTACACACCTCCGCATAATGAATCCATTTCCCGCCATGAAGCATATGTTTGGATGCCAAAAAACGTTCACTCAACAACTTACCTATCTTTACAGGAGAAGCCGATTCCGGAAACCGTTTGAAATATTTATTGCCTGCTGTCAAGGACTCACTCCAAAACAACAAAAAAAAGAATACCCATCCGTAGCAAATAGTGTTTCTCATACATCAAAAGTTCTTTATTTTAGAATCTGTTTTATTGCTTGAACAGAAAATTCCATCCAACACCTTGAATCTCCTTTTCCTGTTCCATACTGTTTCATCGGATTGTTCGCTGTCTTTCATCAAACAAACCCCAACCCCATAAAACACGCTTCAATTCATTCAAAAAAAAAATCATATTTTTTTTTAAAAATAAACAATTGATTCTACTTATACAAAAAAAAGAAAATTGTTACCTGAAAAAAATTCATTTATATTCCCGGAAGCCCTAAAAAAAGATTGTCCCGGGAAGAAAGATGTGTTTCAAAACT
Organism: uncultured Alistipes sp.; assembly: GCA_949296295.1. Classification (GTDB taxonomy): domain Bacteria; phylum Bacteroidota; class Bacteroidia; order Bacteroidales; family Rikenellaceae; genus CASDZK01. The sequence continues at coordinate 3,898 of CASFOM010000215.1, forward strand.
TTCCTTCCGGAACAATCGGGTAAATAGAGGTTAGTAAGTTATAGAGAAAGGATTATTATTTTTTCCATAGTTTTTCCATGTCTTCCAGGGTACGCCCTTTCGTCTCAGGTACACATTTCCAGATAAACAGTACCGCAAGAACACCCATCACAGCATAAATCCAATAGGCAAATCCATGATGGAAGGCATCCGTCAGAAAACGATTCTCGTTCAATATCGGGAAACTCCACGATACCGCAAAATTGGCCAACCACTGTACGGCAACGGAAATAGCCATCGCTCCCCGTATCGAATTCGGGAATATCTCCGATATCAACACCCACGCTACCGGACCCCACGATACCGCAAACGCTGCCGTATATAACAACATCAACAGGAAGCTGCCCATACCTACACTGTCAAAATAGAAGGTAAAGCCCAATAACAGCATACTGAAAGCCATGACGGCCGCTCCCAAAATCATCAACGGCTTGCGGCCAAAACGATCCACCGTCAGGATGGCTACAACGGTAAACGTCAGGTTGATTATTCCTACTATGATGGTTTGGAACAAGGAAGCATCCGTTGCCAAGCCCATCGTCCGAAGAATCTCAGGAGCATAGTACAACACCACATTGATTCCTACCGCCTGCTGGAAGAATGAAATCAGAATACCTACCAGCAACACCAAACCACCGAAAGACAACCACGCTCCGTCCTTTTGGGCAAAACTTTCCTTGACCTGCAAAAACTCCGTTTCCGCAGCAGCCCGACCATGCAACCGGTCCAACAGAATACGCGCCTTTTCATCGGCCCCTTTCATCATCAGATAACGCGGCGTTTCCGGAACAAAGAACAACAGAATGAAGAATAAAGAGGCGGGGACAATCTCAGATGCAAACATCCAGCGCCAACCTACCGTATTCAGCCAATCTTCCGTTCCCATACGGGCTATGGCATAATTCACGAAATAGACTACCAACATACCGAAGATGATGGTAAACTGGTTTAAGGAGACCAATCGTCCCCGGGAATCCGCCGGAGCTACTTCCGCAATATACATCGGAGAAAGCATGGAAGCCAAACCTACTCCTATTCCTCCGATAATGCGATAAATAATCAAAGAACTGATATCGGCAACACCAAAACAGTTAAGCGTATCCGGAAGAGCCGAACCTGCCGCAGATATCAAGAAAAGAATAGCAGCCAGCATCAAACCCCGCTTGCGCCCAATACGTTGAGAGACACTGCCCCCCAATGCGCCACCCAAAACACATCCTATCAACGCACTTGAAATGGTAAAACCCTTGATGGAACTACCCATGTTTTCCGTCATCTCCGCAGGAAGAGAGACCACCTGGGAGAAAAGAATCCAAAGACAAACGGCAGCCGTAAGAGCCGTATAAAACCACGCTTTCCGTGGCGCATACAACTTATGCAGAAACAATCCTGCAAAAAACAGAATCATTCCAAGACACAACCCCACAATGACCTTGTATTCGGTAATGACTGAACGGGCAACATCTGAGTCTCCAAAAAGAGGCGACACGAAATAGTGTTCGAGGGCTCCGGTAGTCCCGGAGATGACTGCCGTATCGTAACCGAACAGCAGCCCCCCCAGCGTAACCACCAAAGTTATTCCCCACAAAAAACGTTTATCGGTGTGTGACATGAATTAACGGATATAACGGTTCACCAATGTTTCATACAATTCCTGCTTGCCGGAAATAAACGCAGGTTCACCATTCTGCAAGGCGTAATCCGCTATTTGTTCCAACGTCAGCTTGCCTTCTTCAAACTCTTTCCCTGCTCCACTGTCGAACGAAGCATAACGATTACGACGCATGGTACGGTAATCCGATTTTTCCAAAATATCTGCTGCTACCAACAAAGCCCGCGCAAACGTATCCATTCCGGAAATATGAGCTATGAACAAATCTTCCGGATCGGTAGAGTTACGACGCAGTTTCGCATCAAAATTAACCCCGCCGCGGCCCAATCCGCCTGCTTCCAGGATAACCAGCATGGCCTGAGCCACTTCATACAGATTGACAGGGAACTGGTCCGTATCCCAACCGTTCTGATAATCTCCCCGATTGGCATCTATGCTGCCCAGCAAACCTGCGTCTGCCGCTACCTGCAATTCATGTTCGAAAGTATGACCGGCCAAGGTGGCATGGTTTACTTCTATATTCAATTTAAAGTCAGAATCAAGTCCCCAGTGACGAAGGAAGCCGATAACCGTTTCCGAATCAAAATCGTACTGATGTTTCGTCGGTTCCATAGGTTTCGGTTCTATCAGGAACGTCCCCTTAAACCCATGTTTTCGTCCATAATCCCGAGCAGCCATCAACATACGGGCCAGATGTTCCTTTTCACGTTTCATATCCGTATTCAGCAGAGACATATAACCTTCACGTCCGCCCCAGAATACGTAGTTGTCACCACCCAAGGCAATCGTTGCATCAATGGCGTTGCGAATCTGAGCACCGGCATAAGCTACCGCTGCAAAATCAGGATTGGTAGCCGCTCCGTTCATATAACGAGGATGGCTGAACACATTGGCCGTTCCCCACAATAGCTTAACACCTGAAGCAGCCTGCTTTTCCGCTGCATACTCCGTTAACCGTTTCAAATTATCGCCAAATTCTGCCAAAGAAGAACCTTGGGACACCAAATCCACATCATGGAAGCAATAATAGGGCAATTTCGCTTTCGTCATAAACTCAAAAGCTGCATCCATCTTGTCTTTCGCACGTTGAATAGGATCGGAAGCCGCATCCCACGGATGACGAAGCGTACCGGAACCAAACTGATCAGTTCCATCCGCACACAACGTATGCCAATAAGCCATAGAAAAACGCAGAAGTTCTTTCATCGGCTTACCCATCACAATACGTTCCGGATCATAATAATGAAAAGCTAAAAAATTATCGGAATCGGGTCCTTCAAATGGAATTTCTGAAATGGCTGGGAAATATTCCTTTGCACCAATAGTTATTTTCATATCGCAAACTTTTATTATTTTGGTTAATCTTCTGATTGTGACAAGGTTTTGGACAACAACTCTTTCCACCGCTGATAGGCGTCCTGAACAGCTCCACGATCAAACCGCGCCGGGGAAACCGTCCCACACTGTTCCAACGTAGCAAATGCCTCTTCCGGGGTACGGTAGATACCTGCGCCGATACCTGCACCTCGAGCCGCTCCAGCTGCTCCGTCCGTATTGTAAAGGCGTATCTCGGCGCCACTCACCGTAGCCAGCGTCCCGGCAAAAATATCACTCAGGAACATATTGGTATGGCCCGCCTTGATGGTGCGGATTTCCATTCCCATCCCTTCCATGATTTCTATCCCGTACATAAAGGCAAAGGCAACGCCTTCCTGCGATGCGCGCAGCAGATGACGCCAATCATGAATATTAAAGTTGACTCCGGAAATAACGGCTCCCGGATCCCGGTTCAGCAACATCCGTTCCGCTCCATTGCCGAAAGGAAGAACAGTCACGCCTTCGCTCCCTGCTCCTACTTCTGATGCCTTCGCATTCATCTCCGGATAAGAGAACTGATTTTGTCCTATATTCCGTTTCACCCACGCATTCAGCGAGCCTGCTCCGTTAACACACAGCAGGATACCAAGACGTGGAGCCTCCGGACGGTGATTTACATGAGCAAAGGTATTGACACGCGATTGAGGATCGTAATCCACACGACCGCTTACGCCATAAACTACTCCGGAGGTCCCTGCCGTAGAGGCAATCTCGCCCGGAGAAAGAACACCCAGCGACAACGCATTGTTGGGCTGGTCTCCTGCCCGGTAGGTGATGGGGATACCTGCCCGCAAACCCAATTCCGCCGCTGAGGACGACGAAACCTCTCCCTGAAAACCAAAGGTAGGAACCAAACGAGGAATCAAATCCTCGGATATGCCATAATAATCAAGAACCATCCGGGCCGGCTGATGATGACGGAAATCCCACAAAATACCTTCGGAAAGGCCCGAAGCCGTCGTGGTAACCTCTCCCGACAAACGCATGGCAATATAATCTCCGGGAAGCATAAAGGCAGAAACACGTTCATAAAGAGACGGCTCGTGTTCCCGAACCCAATACAACTTGGACGCCGTAAAATTACCCGGTGAGTTCAACATACAATCCAGAGCCCGTTCCGGACCAAGGTGACGAAAAGCCTCCTCGCCGTAAGACACAGCCCGACTGTCACACCAAATAATGGAAGGACGCAACACCTCTTGCGACCGGTCAACAACCACCAATCCATGCATCTGATAAGAGATACCTATCGCTGCTATGTCCTTCGGAGAAACTCCTGAAAGACTCAATACGGAACGGGTCGCCTCCTTCAACGCTTCCCACCACGTCTGAGGGTCCTGTTCCGCCCATCCCGGACGAACCGCCTTGATCGGCAATTCACTCTTCGGAAAAAAATCCGACGCTACAATGGTTCCACTCTCCGCATCCACCAAAGCGGCCTTCACCGAAGAACTCCCTATATCGTATCCCAACAAGTACATAGGCTTATAGTTTTCTGTTTTTATTCCATTATTTTTATGGATTTGATAAATCCACGTCCACAAATATATTGTTTTTGAATTTATATCACAAATTTTTCTCACTTTTTTTAAAACAAAAAATGCAATCGGTTGCATAAAACTCCCGTAAACACACGCTTTCCAACGAATTCAAAAAAAATCCAAATTATATCCTGAAACGAAAAACAAAGACCAGATTCATAAAAAAACAGAATTCATAACCTAATTATAAACATACATCCAAAAACAATTTGTAAAACATAAAAAAAAGAATACAACCCGGTCCCTGTTTCCCAAACCGGCACCGCCAATAGCAAGAACTTTCTTTGATCATCCGGAAACATCTGTTCCGCACAAATCCAACAGACAAACAGGAATAAACAGGCCCTTACGAAAAACACAGGCCCCAAAAAAGGGGGGTGTTTCGCAACAGCCCCTTCCCATAAAATGAAGAATAATTAGATATTAAATGAAGACTTTTGAATGGTCTCTTACTAACTTTCGATAGCGAAATATAATCATTTTTTATAAAACAACAAAAAATGTATAAAAAAATTATATTTTTTATACATCAACAAAAAACACAGAAAAGAATATCGAAAACATCCCTTTTCAATAAAAAATTTATCTGCGAACGACATTCCCATAAAACAAAACACCTCTAAAACAAGCAGGAAACCGGTACCTCCTCCGAAAACCGGGGCATCCCGAAATACCCCGAACCTCAACTTCAGACAATCCTTTCTACGGTTTCCTGGAAATTAATTACCTTTGCAAAACATCCTGAAGGACAAAACTGTCTCCGGCAGAAAAACGTCCGAAAGGAAAAAAGCCCCTAAAACAGAACATATGTACGACTACATCAGCGGAAAAATTACTCAACTGCTCCCCACAGCTGTCGTCATCGACAACGCGGGAATCGGGTATTTCATTAATATATCGCTTCAAACCTATTCCGCCATTGAACATCAGGAAGAAGCAAAAATATTTATCCAGCAATATTTAATCCGAGACGAACTGCCCATATTATACGGTTTCGCAACACAAGTGGAACGGGATTTGTTTCGGTTGCTCGTCAACGTATCCGGCGTCGGAGGAAATACCGCCCGAATGATACTGTCAACATTCTCTCCGGCCGAACTCCGGGACATCATTTCTTCCGGAAACAGTCTGTCCCTCAAAAAAGTGAAAGGACTCGGACAAAAAACTTCCGAAAAAATTATCGTCGAACTGAGAGACAAAATATTGAATGTTGATACAACAGGTGAAGTGGCGCCCGGAACACAAACTACAACCTCCGACCTGAATCGGGAAATATACGAAGAGGCCATTACCGCACTTACCATGCTCGGTTTCGCCAAAACAGCTTCCGACAAAGCGGTAAAACACATCCTCGCGGAACATCCCGACGCAAAAGTGGAAGAGGTGATCAGATATGCCCTGAAAAACTTATAACCTGATTCCAAAAACACACCCCTTTATCGCTATCGGGTTGTACTTCCGAAAAATTAAATTATTTTTGCCGGAAAATTACGGAACAGGTATCCCTGTATGAATACCTTAACCGAAAACCTACTTAAATAAATGATTGTTTGTAAACACTAATGAAGATTTTTTAATGGAAAGTATTTTTACGCTTGTCGTCATCGTCCTCGCTGCTCTCACCGTAGCCAACCTGATTGTGGGGGTTTCCAACGATGCAACCAATTTTCTAAATTCTGCTTTAGGATCTAAAGTAGCGCCCAGATACGTCATCATGATTGTTGCTTCGGTCGGGATGTTGTTGGGATCCATGTTCTCCAGCGGTATGATGGAGGTAGCCAGAAGCGGAGTCTTCCACCCGGCCATGTACACCTTCTCCGATGTCATGATGCTATTCCTCGCGGTCATGTTCACAAACATCATCCTGCTCGACCTTTTCAACACGTTCGGACTCCCTACTTCCACTACCGTATCCTTAGTATTCGAACTGTTGGGTTCCGCAGTTGCCGTAGCATTAGTGAAAATATGGGGCTCTTCCGAAGCTACCCTCGGACAATTCATAAACGCCACTCAGGCTATGGGTATCATCTCCGGAATTCTAATCTCCGTAGTCGTTGCATTCGTATTCGGAACCGTAATCATGTACATCACCCGAATCATTTTCTCATTCAGATACCACAAGACGTTTAACTACCTCGGCGCAATATGGTGTGGCATTGCTCTTACTGCAATCTCTTACTTCGCCATATTCAAAGGGTTGAAAGATACCTCCCTCCTCAGTCATGAAACCATGCAGTTCCTGAACGACAACCTCCTCGTCATCATGTTGGGAGCATTCGTCGGATGGTCTTGCATCATGGCTTTCGTACAACACATACTACATATAAACATACTGAAAATCACCATCCTTGCCGGGACATTCTCCCTCGCCTTAGCCTTCGCCGGAAACGACTTGGTTAACTTCATCGGGGTATTCATGGCCGGATACGACTCCTATAATATCGCCATGCAAACAGGGGATATGAATATGTTGATGGGAGAATTAAGCAATCCCGTAAAAACAAACGTAATCATCCTACTCGGAGCCGGAATCATCATGACGCTTACTCTCTGGTTCTCCAAAAAAGCCATGAAGGTAACTCAAACAGAACTTGACCTGGCTCGACAGGACGCCGGGATGGAACGATTCGGTTCTACATCCATATCCCGAGCCATCGTTCGCAGCGCCGTAAACTTCAACAAGAAACTGGAACGATACATCCCTCAAAAAATACAGGATTACGTGGCCAAAAGATTTGAGCCCATCCATGAAGAAGGAGAAAAGGCTCCTTTCGACCTCATCAGAGCTACTGTCAATCTAACCGTCGCTTCCCTCCTCATATCTACGGCAACCTCCATGAAACTCCCCCTGTCCACCACATACGTTACATTTATGGTCGCAATGGGTTCTTCGCTCGCTGACAAAGCATGGGGACGGGAAAGTGCCGTATATCGTATCACCGGAGTACTGACCGTTATTTCCGGATGGTTCCTCACCGCATTCATCGCATTCTCAATCGCCTTCGTCGTGGCTCTTATCCTTATGTACGGTCAAACAGTAGCCATTATCGGAATGTCCATACTCTGCATCTTCCTAATCACTCAAAGCAATCTGTTGGTGAAAAAGAAAGAAAACAAACAGGCAGATGCAATAGCTGCCGCTACAAGCGACAACATCGTAGATATTTGCAGACAGGAAATCTGCGAAGCCATGCAAAAAATAACCTACGTGTATGACCAGACGCTAATCGGACTTTTCAATGAAGACCGAAAACTTCTTCGGAATATGATGAAAGAATCGGAAGCCCTTTACAATGCCGCACACAACAGAAAATATGAGGTACACAACACCCTGGCTACCCTTACCGACAACTACATCAGCAACGGGCACTACTACGTTCAGGTGGTCGATTATGTCAATGAAGTAACCAAAGCGCTGGTACACATCACCAGACCGAGCTTCGAACATATTGACAACAACCACTCCGGATTCTCTCAGGAACAGATTAAGGACCTCAAGGAAATTGAAGAAAAAGTCACTGTCATTTACGGCATGACTATACATATGTTAAAAAACAACGATTACTCCAAAATCGATCAGACACTTTACCTCAGAGATTCCCTGTTTGAAGAGTTCGCTCAGGTGATTAAACGGCAGATTGCCCGTATCAAATCAGGAGAAACATCCACCAGAGCAAGCATGCTGTATCTCGATATCATCAGTGAAACGAAAACCATGATCCTTCAATCCCGAAACCTGTTGAAGGCCCAGAAACATTTTGTTTCCAAATAAAAAAAGCATACCTTTGGTGTCTATTCCGAATCAAATGAAATTTATTCGAAATAGCTTCTTAATAATTAGAAACCAACCTTTTTTTGAAAATAAAAAACAAAAACTATGAAATTATTGGAAGGTAAAGTGGCTGTCGTTACCGGAGGTGCCCGAGGAATCGGAAAAGCCATCTCGGTATGTTTCGCGAAAGCAGGCGCGCAAGTGGCTTTTACGGACCTGGCCGAAGACGACAACTTCAAAAACACGGAAAAAGAGTTAATCTCATACGGAGTAAAGGCAAAAGGATATATCTCCGATGCCAGCAACTTCGAACAGTCCCAGACTTTAATCGACACGATTGTCAAAGATTTCGGGAAAGTAGATATCTTGGTCAATAATGCCGGGATTACCAGAGACGGTTTGTTAATGCGTATGACCGAAGATCAATGGGATTTGGTCTTGAAAGTCAATCTGAAATCGGTATTCAACCTCACTAAGGCCGTTCAGAAATACATGATCAAACAAAAATACGGCTCCATTATCAATATGAGTTCCGTAGTAGGTGTTTCCGGGAATGCTGGACAGGCGAACTATTCCGCCAGCAAAGCAGGAATCATCGGATTCACGAAATCAGTAGCTCAGGAATTAGGCTCCAGAAACATCCGTAGCAACGCCATTGCACCCGGATTCATCATTACCGAAATGACCGGAAAACTGCCTGAAGAAGTGCGTAAAGAATGGTGCAACAAAATTCCTCTCCGTCGCGGAGGTACGCCGGAAGATGTGGCAAACGTTGCTTTATTCCTCGCTTCCGACTTGTCTGCTTATGTAAACGGACAGGTAATCAATGTTTGTGGCGGAATGAACACCTGATAAAGGAAATATTCACTAATTACATAACCAAAGGGCTGTGTCAAGATAAAAAATTGACGCAGCCTTTTATGATGTATAAAAGCAGTAAAATATAGAACATGGGAGATGAAGAAAGCAAGTGTTTACTTGGGGAAACACCTCTGTCTGAATTCCGGGAATAACACAACCGCTTACAAGAATACCCCCCTCTTAAAAAATATCCGCCTGAAACAAAAACAGAAGAGAGAGGAAAAACACAAGGCATTGGCCCCAAAGGAAACGCAGGAGACAAATTCCTTAGATAAGGAACGCAACAGGAAGATTCCTCATTTTAAACCCATCACAAGAAACCATGGTTTACAAAAAATAATATAATTGTATATGCCCCTGAAAACAACTGACCGACTTGGCGTAGTAGATGCGCTCCGAGGATATGCCTTAGCAGCCATTGTCCTGCTTCATAATTTAGAACATTACAACCTATTCCTGCCTCAGGAAGGATTACCTCTTTGGATGCAGACGTTAGATCGTCAGGTATGGGATATTCTGTTCTTCCTCTTTGCCGGAAAAGCATACGCCACGTTCTCTTTGCTTTTCGGCTTCAGCTTTTACATACAACTTCACCATGCTGAACAACGGGGAATCGATTTCCGGCCCCGGTTTGCCTGGAGAATGGTTCTGTTAATCCTGTTCGCACAACTTCATGCCCTATTTTACAATGGGGATATTTTACTGCTCTATGCCGTAGTAGGGTTTATCCTCATTCCTACATGCCGACTCAGCAACAAAACCGTTTGCTGGTTAGCCTTCATTCTTCTGCTGCAACCTTTCGAATGGGGAAGAGCCTTATATGCCCTGATAAATCCCGATTACCTCCCGGTAACAGAACGATTCATGCCTTACGCCATCCGAGCTCAGGAAGCAGCTGCAAACGGCTCTTTCTTCCAAGTACTCGCAAGCAATATCGGAGACGGACAATTATACAGCAATATCTGGCAAGTGGAAAACGGACGACTGTTTCAAACAGCTGCCCTCTTCCTTTGGGGAATGTGGTTGGGGAGAAAACACTACTTTATCCCGAACGAAACCTCCATCCGATTCTGGAATAAAACACTGAAATATGCAATTACAGCATTTATCCCTTTATATCTGCTGAAAAGCTACGGCCCTCTATTAATCAACAATCCGGCATTATCCATTCCTTATGGTATTGCCATACCTTCTTATGCCAATTTCGCTTTTATGGCCATCCTGGTCTCCTCGTTCACTCTCCTCTGGTTCCGGAAAAAAACAGGATACAAATGGCAACAACGATTGATTCCTTACGGACGAATGAGTCTGACAAACTACATAACTCAATCCATCATCGGTGTATCCGTTTATTACGGATTCGGAATGGCCCTCTATCGATATGCCGGAGCCTCATACAGCCTGTTAATCGCTTGCGGCATCATAGCAATTCAACTGTTTTTCAGCCGTTGGTGGTTATCCAAACACAAACAAGGTCCTTTGGAATTTTTATGGAAAAAGGCCACTTGGTTATAAAAAATTAAAATGAATCTTAAAACTAAAAAAATAAAATACTACTTTCCGAGCAATTGGATATAAAATTTTCCAATGTATCAAACAATGATCAGTAGAGACCAACAAAAATAGACTCTACTGATCATCTTTATATCCTATTACCTGATATCAGACACTATCCATAAAAAATATTTTTCCTAAAACAGATAAAATTCATCCATAATCATTCAATAAACAATAAAAGCAAAAGATTAGTAATCAACTATATACAAATAAAAGCAAAAAAGATTGATTGAAACATTTAAAATTATTTGGAATATAAATTTAAAAGCATTAAATTTATAGCGATAATAAATTTATTTGTTCCCTTAATTTTTATCGATATGAAAAAATTAAGAAATATACTCCTCAATAAAACAGTTACATTATAACCGGAAAGATACTTGGATAGCCTTATTTGAAAAATCCGGTTGCATACTCTGAAAATCATCAAATGAGATGATTTATTTATCTTATATGCTTCGCGTACTTCCTTCTTACTCTCTCTTTATTAAAACGACAACAAACAGATTAATGATTAAATCCAAGCCAGAGATGAAAAAATTTTTATTATGTATCGGATGTTGTTGGGGAATACTCTCTTTAGCTACCGCCTCTGCAATAACCCCTGAAGAAACCGATAATACCAATGATGCAGCTATATACGCGGAAAAAGTAAAAAAAATACAAATGCCGCAAGAAGTAAAAGAGGTATATAATCCATACGTC
>CASFOM010000216.1 GCA_949296295.1 uncultured Alistipes sp.
GTCTATTACTAAGTCAGCAAATTTGCCTAAGTTTCGATATAATATTTCCCAATTATTAAAAGAAAGTTTGCAGGCCAGCTGTTTTAATTCCCTGTTTCGTGAGATAATATATTTATGTTCGGGAAGTCTGAGTCGTTCTTTTTCTTTTCTGTCGAGATATTCTATGATTCCGCTGCATAAATCATCCAAGTTAATTTTTTCTTTCTCAGGGAAAAGTTTATTATTGATTATTTCGCGCAGATTCATTACAGCTTCCTGCATTTTTTTGATCCCATCAATTAAACAAATAGCTTTTTCTTTTTCTTCCGGAAATACAGTATAATAGGTTGCTTTAAATTTTCCATAATCAAATAAGAGTAAAGCCTTTTGTGTCGCATTACTTTTTGATGTCAGTTCTTTATCCCAAAGTAAAAAATTCTCTTTAAGAGTATCTTTATCCATAGAAATTTCAGAAAAGAGATTATTGGGGTTGGTATGTACAATCCGATTATGTCGTTTCATTGTTTTTAATTCTTTGGTGTAAAATATATTTTTGCAATATACAGAATTGTATTTGAAAAATTATAGAGAAGGCATGATTGATTTTATTATTTTATGTGTTTTGAAGTAATATGGTTATGAGTAATCCCATCTTTTTTTGGGGGGGGATTATATTCACAACAGGCTTGATTTTAAGGAAATTTGCAGATTTTCTTTTTCGAATATTCATTTCTTTAAATCAGTTAAAACCGTTATCTTTGCAAAGCCTTATGTGGCAGTGTATTTATTCCATATTGTTCCGTTTATGAAATTTATAAATTTTCTTTATATAATTTTTCTGTCTTTTTGTTTTATTGTAGTTTCATGTGCTAAAAGACCAGTCAAAAGTCCTGTCGTTTCAGAAACAACGACGGAAGTGTCTCGACAAGGAGTTAAAATTGTTCCGGATGAATTGCAAGGAGACCATACGGATAATACTTCCGTTCAGAAATCTTGGAATGAATTAGCCGAGCAAGTAGAAAACTCAGAAACCTACAAACAATTGAAGAGACAGACGGAGGCTACTCCTGTAATTAATCCTGGAAATTTCTCAGAGACAGAAACTCAACATGTTAAGATTTCCAATTACGATCCTTTTCAGGGGAAAGAATATTTGGTTTATGATTTACCTGCTATGGAATCAGAATTTCATTATCCTTGTAATGGAAAGTTGATATCGAATTATGGCCTTCGAGGACGCAGAATGCATACGGGAGTAGATATAAAGGCTAATTATGGAGATAATATATATGCGGCGTTTGACGGAGTGGTTCGTATGGCCAAATATTATAGTGGATATGGTAATGTGATTGTCATTCGGCATTATAATGGATTAGAAACAGTTTATAGCCATAACAGTAAAAATAAGGTCAAAGTCAATCAGGTGGTAAGGGCAGGAGATGTTATTGCTTTGGCCGGACGTACTGGTCGGGCTACCACGGAACACCTCCATTTTGAAGTTCGTGTTCAAGGACAGACATTCAATCCGAATTTATTGATCGATGTAACGAATCATAAACTTCAGCAGAAACCGTTATATGTATATAAACGGGGAGCCAGTATTTTGGCCTCCAATCAGGAAAAGGAAACTTCAGAAAAACTTCTTGCAACCACCAACACTTCTTCGGAATCATCAAAATCTCAGCCTTCGACGGTTAAAAGCAGTGTTGCGGGACAAGATAGTCCAACAGCGGATAATAGTAATGCTACCTATCATAAAATTGTTAAGGGGGATACCTTATATGGTTTGGCATTGAAATATAAGACAACAGTAGCAGCCATTTGTAAATTGAACGGTATTTCCTCAAAGAAAATACTACAGTTAGGAGAACGAATTCGGGTAAAATAACGTTCCTGTCAAAAAATCGTAAAATTGGTTGAAAATCGAGAGATATTTTTAAAAGAGAAAGTTTCTTTATTGCCGGATGAACCTGGTGTTTACCGTTTCTTGGACGAGAAAGGGGTTGTTATTTATGTGGGTAAAGCAAAGAACTTGAAAAAACGGGTATCTTCTTATTTCGTATCCAGTACGAATCACAGCAACAAAGTTCGGGCTTTGGTCCGTAATATTGCAGATATTACTCATACTGTTGTGCCTACGGAAGCAGATGCATTGTTGTTGGAAAACAACATGATCAAGTCCTTGCAACCCAAATATAATATTTTATTAAAAGATGATAAGACTTATCCGTGGATAGTGATAACGGCAGAGGAATTTCCTCGAGCTATTCAGACGCGTAAAATATTTCGAGATGGTTCTCAATATTTTGGTCCGTATAGTTCAGTTGCCTTACAAAAGAATGTTCTGGATTTGGTTCAGAAACTCTATTTTTTACGGACTTGTCATCATAAATTAACGGAAGAAAAAATTCGACAGGGGAAATTTTCTCCCTGTCTTGAGTTTCATATAGGAAATTGCAAGGCTCCATGTGTAGGGAATCAAAGCCGTAAAGATTATCGAGAATCTGTGCGATTGGCAGCATCTGTGTTGCGGGGCAATTTAAGGGAGGCCGAAGAGTTCTTGACGGAACGTATGCAGGAAGCGGCTAAAGTGCTGAATTTTGAAGAAGCTGCGCGTTATAAACAACGGATAGAGATGTTGCAAAACTATAAAAGCAAGTCTGTAATTATCTCTCCTCTTTATGGGGATCTTGATGTTTTTTCTTTGATTATGGATGAAAATACGGCTTATTGTAATTTCATGCATACGGCCAAAGGAGCCATAGTCAATTCCTATACTATTGAAATGCGATTACGGATGGAGGAATCTCCAACGGCTGTTTTGACTTTTGCTATCATGCAAATATGTGATAATTTGTCTCATCGATTATCCAGGGAGGTATTGGTTCCTTTCCTTCCGGAGACAGAAGGTTTTGTTAATACCAAATTTTCTATTCCGGCGCGAGGAGATAAATTGAAGTTATTGGAATTGTCAGAGAAGAATTGCAAACTTGCCCGTATCGAGAAACTGAAACAGATAGAAAAGACCGATCCTGAACGACATGCAGACCGTATTATGGAGCAGATGAAAAGGGATTTGGAGTTGGACAGACAACCGCGACATATAGAATGTTTTGATAATTCCAATATTCAGGGAAATTTTCCGGTATCTTCTTGTGTCGTTTTTAGGGACGGGAAACCATCTAAGAAAGATTATCGTCATTTTAATATAAAGACGGTAAAAGGTATAGATGATTTTGCATCGATGAAGGAGACTTTGTATCGACGGTATAGTCGAATGTTGTCAGAAAATACACCGTTGCCCGATCTTATTGTTGTGGATGGAGGAAAGGGACAATTGAGTTCTGCTTATGAAACACTGACAGAGTTGGGTTTACAACATAAAATTCCAATTATAGGATTGGCCAAGCGTCTTGAAGAAGTGTTTTATCCAGGAGATTCGACTCCTCTTTATCTCGATAAAAGTTCTGAAACTTTGAAAGTATTGATGCATATTCGAGACGAAGCACATCGTTTTGGAATTACTTTTCATCGAAACCAACGTTCACGAGGATTTATTGTTTCTGAGTTGGAGCAAATCCCTTTTTTAGGAAAGAAATCGATAGAAAAGTTATTACGAACTTTTCGAACCATCTCTTCGATCAAGAAGGCTTCAGTTGAAGAATTGAGTGCCGTAGTGGGAAAGAAACGAGCAGAAGCTATCTGTACTTATTTTCATCATACAGAAGATCAGGATACTTTAAATTAAATCATCATAATTTATGAAAAGACAACTTGTGTTTGCAACCAATAATCAAAATAAGCTCAGGGAAATTAGCAATATCATTGGAGATCGATATGAGTTAAAAACTCCTGTTGCTTGTGGTATCTTAGAGGAAATACCGGAGGATCAGAATACTATTTCCGGAAATGCGTCTCAAAAATCCCATTATATTTTTGACAAGATTGGCGTGGATTGTTTTGCCGATGATACTGGTTTGGAGGTAGAAGCGTTACAGGGAGCGCCAGGGGTACATTCAGCGCGTTATGCGGGAGAACAGAAGAATTCGGAGGACAATATCAATTTATTGCTTCAAAATATGGCTGGAGTAGAAAATCGAAAAGCTCGATTTAAAACGGTTATTTCTTTAATTATCGGGGGAAAGGAATATCAGTTTGAAGGTATTGTCAATGGCTTTATTACGACGGAACGTCATGGAACAGATGGGTTTGGTTATGATCCCGTATTTCGTCCGGAAGGGTATGATGTTACGTTTGCAGAAATGAGTTTGGAGGAAAAAAATCGTATATCTCATCGGGGAAAGGCAGTAGCTCAGTTGGTTGATTTCTTGAAAACACTATAATTGGGAGGCATGAAAAAAATCGAGCTGTTGGCTCCCGCAAAGAATGAAGTATATGGGAAAGCCGCTATTGATTGTGGTGCAGATGCCGTATATATTGGGGCGTCTCGGTTTGGAGCCCGTTATGCGGCAGGGAATTCTACGGATGATATTGCATCATTAGTATCATATGCCCATCAGTTCGATGCTAAAGTGTATGTAACACTAAATACCTTGTTGTTTGATAACGAGTTGTCAGAAGCAGAACGTTTGGCCTGGGAGGTATGGGAAGCAGGAGCCGATGCTTTGATTGTACAGGATATGGCTTTTTGCAGAATGAATCTTCCCCCGATTGTTTTGCATGCCTCTACACAGACAGCCAATCTTACTCCGGAACGAGTAAGGTTTTTGCAAGATTGTGGATTTCAGAGGGTTATTTTAGAACGGGCTCTTTCTTTACAACAAATTCAAGATATACGAAAGAGTACTGAAGTAGAATTGGAGAGCTTTATTCATGGAGCTATTTGTGTGTCGTATAGTGGGCAATGTTATTTGAGCCATATTGTAGCAGGAAGAAGCGGGAATCGGGGCGTGTGTTCTCAGCCTTGTCGTTCTACTTATAATCTTTATGATGGAGAAGGAAATATTTTATTGAGAAACAAACATTTATTGTCTGTAAGGGACCTTGCATTGGGTACGCATTTATCAGAATTGATACAGGCAGGGGTTACCTCTTTAAAAATTGAAGGTCGTTTGAAAGATTTGAATTATTTACGGAATGTAGTTTCTTATTATGATGGATTACTGAATGAATTGACTTCTTCTGAAGATTTTGTTCGAACCTCTCAAGGACGGATTATTCGTGATTTTATTCCTCTTCCGGAAAGAAGTTTTAATCGTAGCTTTACTCCTTACTTTTTTGATGGGAAGAAACGGAAAGTAGCTTCTTTTGATACAGCTAAGGCTACCGGAACAATTATAGGTGATGTAATAGAAATATTGGGGCCCTATTTTGTCATACGGGGAGAGAAAAAACTAAACAATGGAGATGGAATCTGTTTTTTTAACGAACAGGGAGATTTAATAGGAACTCAGGTTAATCGTGTGGAAGGAGAGCGTGTTTATCCTCGAGATATGAGGAGTATTCGTTTGGGAACAGTTATTTATCGTAATTTTGACAAACAATTTTCTGATCAATTATCTCGAAGTGTTAGTCAACGGGTTTTGGATTTAGACCTTCAAATAGAATTTAAATCCCAAGGATTGTCCGTTATGTTTTTTTTACCACAAGGAGATTGTGGCTCTCTCTTTTTTGAAGGAAATTTTGAAAAAGCGAAAAATCCGGACAGAGCTGTTGAAACTGTTGAAGAACAATTTAAAAAGAGCGGAAATACCTCTTTTCGTATTTCGAAAGTTACGGTATTAGGAGAAGTAGCTTTTCTTCCTATTTCGTTATTGAATGCCTTTCGTCGGCAACTTTTGGAATATGTTGAGCATTATTTACAAACTCGTTATGTTCGAATGGTTCGTAGAGGATTGATGCGGACGCCATGTGTAAAAGATCTAGAAAACTTAACCTATAAAGCGAATGTTATCAATCATTTGGCAAAACAATTTTATGAGGAGTGCGGGTATGGATTTATAGAAGAAGGGGTGGAATTAAAAAACAGGTTCTATGGTATTGAAGCAATGCGTTCAAAATATTGTTTGCGAAATGAATTGGGTATTTGTTTGAAACAAAAGACAAATAAAGGTCCTGGGAAATTATATTTGGAAAATAATCACAATATCTTTGAGTTGCAGTTTGATTGCAATCGATGTGAAATGATTTTATTATATAGAGAAAGAATATGCAAATAGTTCATCCGGCTTTTATTACTCCCGATATGTGGGTTGATTATGAGTTGATAGATTGTGGTAATTTTGAGAAATTGGAACGTTTTGGTAATTATGTGATAGCTCGTCCGGAACCTCAGGCGTTGTGGGACAAGAGTCTTTCTCAAAAAGAATGGGACGCAATGGCGGATGCGTATTTTAAAAAAGATAAAAAGAGCGAGGAACGTGGAGTATGGCAAAAGAAAAGACATATGCCGGAACAATGGACGGTTACTTATCGTTGTCAAGGTATTTCTTTAGTCATGCGATTGGGATTGACATCATTTAAACATGTTGGTATTTTCCCGGAACAAGCTGTCAATTGGAATTATATCGCTGATGTAATTCGAACTTATCAAAGCACGCCAGAGGTATTGAATTTGTTTGCTTATACAGGGGGTGCATCATTAGTAGCACAACAGGCAGGGGCACGGGTTACCCATGTGGATTCAGTCCGTCAGGTAGTTACTTGGAGCCGGGAAAATATGGAATTAAGTGGTTGTGATCATATTCGATGGATTGTTGAAGATGCGAGGAAATTTGTTAAGAGAGAGATAAAAAGAGGTCGAACGTATGACGGTATATTGTTGGATCCACCTGCTTATGGCCGGGGAAGTGAGGGAGAAAAATGGATTTTGGAACAGGATCTTTTCCCTTTATTGAAAGATTTAAATCATTTATTGTCGGCTCATGGTTTTTTAGTGTTGAATCTTTATTCTATGGGTCTTTCCGCTTTATTGGCAGAAGAAATGTTACGACAAGTATTTCATCCGATAGATATGGAGTTTGGAGAATTATTTTTTACAGATCGATTTAAGAAAAATTTACCTTTAGGTGTTTTCGCCCGATTTAAGAAGTGATTGGATTAAGTGATTGATAATAAAATGTTTGTGTCTTTATAAAGGGCTTCTTTTGTTTGTTTGAAATTTATTTTTAAAAAGAGAGAAAGAGGATGGAATTTCTTTTTTTATAAATTTTTGTTTCAACCTCTTTTTTGTTTCGATTATTTTTATCACTTTTGTAAAAAATATGGATTTACAAATAATCCGCTGATAAGAGAATAATAACGTTAAAATAAACTGACAATGGAAGTAAAGAAATCACCCAAAGCCGATCTACAAAACAAGAAAGGCCTCTTTTTTGAGATCGGGTTGGTTTTGTCTGTTCTGATCATGATAGGTTTGTTCTCCTGGAGTAAACCTAAAATGGTTGTACAGCAAATGGAACAGGAAGCAGAGATTATCGAGGTGGAAGAGATTCCTCAGACCGTACAAGAGCCTCCCAAAATTGAACAACCCAAAGCTACCGTTCCTGTCGTTACCGATATTATCGATATTGTAGATGATAAAATCGATGTGAAGACAGATATGTCTGCTTTTGATACAGAAGGGGGTGAAGATATGGAAATTATCGAGTTGGCGGAAATAGAAACAACAGAAGAGGTTGTGGAAGAAGAAGAACCTTTGATGAAGGTAGAAAAAATGCCTACTTTCCAAGGGAAAGGTCCTGAAGCATTCCGTGACTGGGTACAAAAAAATATAGGGGAATATCCGAAAGAAGCGGCAGAAAATGGAATTAGTGGAGTGGTTGTCATTCGTTTAACAATCGGTAAGGATGGAAGTATTAGTGATTACAATGTAATGGGTAGTCCAGATAAATCTTTGACGGATAAAACGATAGAAGTAATGAAGAAAGCTCCTAAATGGGAACCGGGAGAACAACGTGGAAACCCTGTTCCTGTATATGTTATTGTACGAATTAATTTCCAATTGATTTAATTAAAGAAAAGTAAAAAATACATAATTGACGACTCATACCCTCTGTTTCGTTCTGTTAAGGATTAGAAAACAGAGGGTTTTGTCTGTATGTTAACATATGGAAAAAGGAAAACTGACAGAAGTTACCACTGAAAAAATTGTATTGATTTCCGTTCAGAAAGATGGCGAAACGGAACAACAGGTAACGGAGTATTTGGATGAATTGGAGTTTTTAGCTCATACAGCAGGAGCATTTACTCAAGAACGGTTTATACAAAAATTACCACAACCACATACGAAAACCTATTTGGGACCAGGCAAACTTCAAGAAGTTAAAAGTTATATGGAAGAGCATGAGATTGGTTGTGTTATTTTTGATGATGAGTTGTCAGCTTCTCAAATTCGTAATATAGAACAAATATTGCAGGTAAAAGTTTTGGACAGGACCAATTTGATATTGGATATATTTGCCAAACGCGCGACGACAGCTTATGCCAAAACCCAAGTAGAATTAGCTCAATATCAATATTTGTTACCTCGTTTGACCGGGATGTGGACACATTTGGAACGCCAAAGAGGAGGGATTGGTATGCGAGGGCCAGGAGAACGTGAAATAGAAACAGACCGTCGTATTATCCGAGACAAAATACAGGATTTAAAAGTTCAATTGAAAAAAATAGATCGTCAAATGATTACCCAACGAGCCAATCGAGGTCAATTGGTTCGAGTTGCTTTAGTCGGTTATACCAATGCAGGGAAATCTACTTTGATGAATTTGTTGTCGAAATCAGATGTATATGCAAAGAATGAACTTTTTGCAACTATCGATACTACTGTTCGTAAAGTGGTGTTGGAAAATATACCTTTTTTATTAAGTGATACAGTAGGTTTTATCCGAAAACTTCCCCATCAATTAGTAGAATCTTTTAAATCAACTTTGGATGAAGTCCGAGAAAGTGATTTGTTGTTACACGTAGTAGATATTTCACATCCTAATTTTGAGGAACAGATAAAAGTAGTAGATACCACGTTAAAGGAGATAGGGGCAGCAGATAAACCTATTTTGCTTTTGTTTAATAAGATAGATGCTTATACATTTGTGGAAAAAGCTGCAGATGATTTAACTCCATCAACAGATGCTAATCGTACATTAGAAGATTTAATGAATACATGGATGGCACGAATGAATGGAGAAGCTATTTTTATTTCTGCTCGGGAGAAACAAAATATACCATTATTCAAAAAACGTTTATATACAGCTGTTCGAGAAATACATAAAAAAAGATATCCGTATAACGATTTTTTATATTAACAGGTGAGATATGAATCTTATTAACGAAAAACAGTATTTGTTGGATTTACGATATATTCGAATGGCTCGTATA
>CASFOM010000217.1 GCA_949296295.1 uncultured Alistipes sp.
AACACGTTTCATGGCATCCCCTATGTTGGCATCGGGGAAACGGCTCATTTGGTCAGCAGAAATAATGTTTGAAACCCCTTCGTTGTTGCGTTGTTGCGAGATGGCTTTTCGTTGTCCATCTACAATACCATAAACTACAACATCATTAATAATGAGGTTAGGATCCAGGATGAAGTTAAATTCCAATGTTTTCCCAGGTTGTATATCTACATGGGTTACATAAGGTTCATAACCTACAAAGGAGATGGTTACCTCTTGACGTCCCGCAGGGATGTTTGGAATATAAAAAAAGCCATTTGGTTCAGAAATGGCGGCTAAGTTTAAAGAATCCAAGGAAACGACAGCCCCGGGAAGTATGGATCTGTTTGCATCGAGTACTCTACCGCTGAGAGCACCTTTCTTTTGTTCTACCAAATCGGCTTCATCGGCAGGAAGGTATGCCGCAAAAGTCTGTACGGCAGTAAAAATAAAACATACAATGGTAAAAAATTTCTTCATGTTCTCTTTTTTATGATTTTAACTCTTTCAATTCACCGGCGAAGGTATGGGCGGAATATAAAATAGTTGTTGGGTTATTGTTAAGAAATTGTATCGTTACGCTTGTTATGTTATGAAAAGGTTAATATTGGAGAGAGGTATTTTAGTTGCGGATGTAGTCTTTTACTTTTGCAACGAAATGATAAATAGTTAAGTGATAATAAAATGAAAACGAAATTATTTTATGCAGTCTTATTTTGGGTAGGAGTTAGTTGTACGAATAACAGTCCTGATTATACCGTTGATTCGAAAGTTCATGACGGGGACTTGAATATTTTTATGTTGTCAGATGCAGGTCGTAATGGTTCTTATGATCAACGTAAAATAGGGGAAATCATGGGGGTATATGCCGATAAATTAGGTCCTGAATTTGTCATATCGAGTGGAGACCTGTTTCATTATCAAGGGGTGCAAAGTACTTCCGATCCTTTGTGGTGGTCAAATTTTGAGAGTATTTATTCTCATGGGGAATTACAATGTCCGTGGTATGGTGTTTTGGGCAATCATGAATACAGGGGGAATACACAGGCAGTGATTGATTATAGTAATATCAGCAGACGATGGAATATGCCGGCTCGATATTATAGTTTCTCGATGCCTATTGATGATGACGATCAAGACTCGGAATCCATACGTTTTGTTTTTATAGATACGGCTCCTTTAATTAGTAAATATCAGGAAGAAGAGGGATATCCTGATGCACGAGGGATTGCCGATTCTATTCAATTACAGTGGTTGGATAGTGTTTTAAGGGTTTCTTCGGAGAAATGGAAAGTTGTTGTAGGGCACCATCCTGTTTATTCTTATGATGGGAAAGATGATATTGAACAGGAAGAATTACGGTCTAAATTAGAACCTGTTTTCCGAAAATATGGTATTGATGTTTATTTTTCAGGACATATTCATACTTTCCAGCATTTGCGTACAGGAACCGACAGCATTGATTATGTAGTAAATGGTTCTGCTTCCCTGCAACGGGCTCCTATATCGGGAGAGTACACAAAATACAATAGCGAGAATACGGGATTTACATTATTGTCTTTTGATCCGGGAATTATGAATATTTCTTTTGTGAACAGTCAAGGGCTTGTGGAATACGAGATTCAACGTAAAAAATAGTAGAGCATAAAAAATAAAACAAGAATGCAGAAAATTCCCATGATAGAATTTTCTGCATTCTTGTTTTTAGAGGTAGTCTTTTATAGGGTTTTCAGTTATTTGTTTTTTAGAATATCACGTATCTCTGTCAACAGGATTTCTTCCTTGGAAGGTGCAGGGGGATCAGAAGGTTTCGTCTCTTCTTTTTTCTTTAAACTGTTCATTGCTTTTATCAAGGCGAAAATGGCAAAAGCAATGATTAAGAAATCCAAAACTGTCTGAAGGAATTTTCCATAACCGATAACGACAGCAGGAGTTGTTTCGGTTGCTTTTTTCAGAACAATTTGCAGGTTGCTAAAATCTACTCCACCAAGAACTAATCCAATGGGAGGCATGATGATATCGCCGACCAATGAACTGACAATCTTACCAAAAGCGGCACCAATGATGATACCTACTGCCATGTCTACTACGTTTCCGCGCATGGCAAATTTTTTAAATTCGGAAAAAATTTTCATAGATAGATTATGTTTGCAGGTAATTGTGTTTTATTTAGTCTTAAATTCAGAGGTATATTGCAATAATTGGGCAATTCAATATAAAAAGGGGTTCCAACTGTGCATGGGAACCCTGTTTAAGTATATTATAGGAATTTACGTTTCAATACATTTGCTTTTGGATAGTCATATTTTTGTATATGACCATAATCAAATGAATGTAAATTAGCCTAAATAAGATTTCAATAATTTACTTCTGGAGTTATGACGTAACCGTCTGATGGCTTTTTCTTTGATTTGACGGACTCTTTCTCGTGTCAGTCCAAATTTCTCTCCAATTTCTTCCAAGGTCATTTCAGAACAACCTATTCCGAAGAAATAACGAATAATATCCCGTTCTCTGTCGGTTAGAGTGGACAGTGCCCGATCTACTTCTGTAGAGAGTGATTCATTAATCAATCCTCTGTCAGCATTGGGGGAATCATTATTTACCAATACATCCAACAGGCTGTTGTCTTCTCCTTCGGCAAATGGAGCATCAACGGATACGTGACGTCCTGATACACGTAAGGTGTCTGATATTTTTTCCTTAGGTAAATCCAATTCTCCGGCCAATTCTTCTGGAGATGGGGTACGTTCGTGTTCCTGTTCAAATTTAGCTAATGCTTTGTTGATTTTATTTAGAGAACCTACTTGGTTCAACGGAAGACGGACAATACGGGATTGTTCTGCCAAAGCCTGTAAGATTGATTGGCGAATCCACCATACGGCATAAGAAATAAATTTAAAACCTCTGGTCTCGTCAAATTTTTCAGCGGCACGTATAAGACCTAAATTACCTTCATTAATCAGGTCAGGAAGACTTAATCCTTGGTTTTGATACTGTTTTGCAACGGATACGACAAAACGAAGATTTGCTCTTGTCAGTTTTTCCAATGCTTCTTGGTCTCCTTTTCTGATTCTTTGTGCTAATTCCACCTCTTCTTCCACAGAGATAAGATCTTCACGACCAATTTCCTGGAGGTATTTGTCCAACGATGCACTTTCTCGGTTGGTAATTGATTTGGTAATTTTTAATTGTCTCATTGTTTAGTCCTTCATGATATAAGACCGCAGGGATACGGTATATTTTTACCTATCCCTGCGGAATGATTCTATCTATTATTTAATTTTTTGCATTAGTCATTAATAATAGAGTAGCTTACGTAACGACCGTTGGGGTAAAGACCGTCAATTGATTGAATAGGGTCAGTCAATCGATCCAAATCGCTTACGTCTTCAATCGGATTACCATTGATATGGGTAATGATATATCCTTCCCGGATACCGCTTTTCTTTAATAATCCATTACCTACTTCTGTTACCTGTATTCCACCGTCTATTCTGAGGCTTTTCTTCGCTTTGGCAGAAATAGGAGCAAACGTACCGCCCAATACGGCTTTAACATCTACGCTGTTTTTGTCTAATAATTTGGCTTCTCCGGCTTTATTACGCAAAAGGACTTCAAAATGTTTCAATTCTCCTTTTCTTTTTATCGTAATATCTACGGTTTCGTTGGGCCGGTGTTTTGCCATAGCTTCCTGTAATTCGGTTGTTTTATGCATAGGCATACCTTCGAATTCCACAATGATATCGCCTGCTTTGATCCCCGCTTCTTCGGCCGCACTACCAGGTTCTACGGAATCGATATACAGACCACCCGGTTCAGTGATTCCGGTAGCTTTCCCTTCTTCTGTTTTCAGGAAGGCATCAGTAAGCGCTAAATAACGGACTCCTAACATGGCACGTTGAACAATTCCATACTCTTTCAAGTCCATAACCACTTTTTGTACAATGGAAGAGGGGACAGCGAAAGAATATCCTGCATAACTACCGGTAGGAGAAGCGATGACAGTATTGATACCGATTAGTTCTCCATAAGTATTAACCAAAGCCCCTCCACTATTTCCGGGATTAACGGCAGCATCTGTTTGTATGAACGATTCGATACGCATTTCGTTGTTGGTTAAGTTGAGGTCCCGACCTTTTGCACTGACGATTCCGGCGGTGATGGTGGAATTCAATCCATAGGGATTTCCTACGGCCAATACCCACTCTCCTAATCTTAACTTGTCAGAATCCCCGAAAGGTACCGTAGGTAGATCAGTAGCATCTATTTTTAACAAGGCAATATCGGTAGTAGGGTCCGCTCCAACCAATTTAGCATCAAAAGTACGTCCGTCATTGAGAATTACTTTCAGACTGCTTGCATTTTCTGAAACGTGGTTATTCGTGATGATATAACCGTCAGGAGTGATTATTACCCCCGATCCTCCGGAACTGCGTTCTTGTTCCTGAGACGGTTCTCTTTCATAATATTGCCGAGGCATTAGACCGAACAGCTCTTCAAAAGGATTGCTGTAATAATAACCTTGTTGAGCTACTTTTTCTTTTTTTACGATGTTTACAACAGCTTTTACAGTGCTTTCAGCGGCTTCGGTCAAATCAGGGAATCCCGAACCGTTTTTTTGAGGTTCTGAAACAAAGGTATATTTAGGAGGTGTCTCTTTTACCTGCGTAATGATGCGGGTTTCAGATTTGGAACTGTTCAGTTCCGAAATCAGATATGCGGAACCTGCTCCGGCAGCTGCCGCACATAAAATGGTGATTAAAAATTTTTTATTCATAGATGTAGGATAAATAAAAATTTGTTCTGTTTTTACTCGAGTGTTTTGTGACAATAACGCATTGAGTTTCGAATATATTTTGTGAATAATAAAAAAAACAGACTATTTTTTTATTTGATGCCTTAGGGTATATGCCTGAATATCAATATTAGAACGATAATAGACAAGAATAAAAAATATCCTTATTGTCTTCAATGAGACAATAAGGATATTTTTTATGTTTATAACCACTTCTTTTTCTTGAA
This sequence comes from uncultured Alistipes sp., assembly GCA_949296295.1. Taxonomy (GTDB): domain Bacteria; phylum Bacteroidota; class Bacteroidia; order Bacteroidales; family Rikenellaceae; genus CASDZK01. The sequence goes on from CASFOM010000217.1 coordinate 5,044, forward strand.
GATAAAGAATGTAATGGTAGAAGTTAGAATCATTAATCCGAGAGATATGGGATATCCGAACTTGGATGATAATTCCGGCATATATTTGAAGTTCATCCCATAAATGCTGGCGATTAAAGTGGGGGGCATAAAAAATACAGATACCACTGTAAATAGTTTGGTTATGTTGTTTTGTTCTATATTGATAAGCCCCATAGCGGTATCCTGCAGGTAATCGAGACGATCTAAACTAAAGTCTGCATGACTGAGTAATGAACCTACGTCCTTAATCATCATGGTCAGTCTTGGATAGATGTCGTTAGGGAAACGGTCGCTTCGCATGACTCCGGAGAGAACGCGTTGCCGGTCAAAAATATTTTCTCGAAGTACCATGCTGTTGTCCTGCAATAAAGTAATCCGTTTCAGAATTTCCTTATCAATAGTACCTTCCAAGGAGATGTGTCTGCTGAGTTGAGCTACATGTCTGGAAATGGATTCCACCATATCGGCATCCAGGTCAATACGTACCTCTAATAAAGATACTAAGATATGAAATCCAGTGGGGTATGACCGATAATTAATTTGTAATTTTTTTGCTGCTTCTGCAAAAGTCTTCAGCTCAATATTTCGCTCAGAAATCAGTATCCCTTCACATACGACAAAAGAAACGGGTTCTATGACAAATCCGTTGTCGCTGGATACTAAGAAATTGGTGTTGCAGAATACAGCTCGTTCGGTTTCGGAATACCGGGAAGAACTTTCAATTTCTTCGATTTGTTGTTGCGTTTGAAGGCTGATTTCCATGAATTCCTCTACGGCTCGCTTTTCTTTTAATGTAGGGTTTTGCATATCGAGCCATAGAATATCGTCGTATCCCAGGTCATCCAGCAACTTGGTATCGGCGTTTCGAATGATTTTATTATATGATTTTAAATATATCGTCATCATAGCCTGTCTGTTTTTTTAACATTATTACCGGGATGCATAGGGGAATCCTTATTGGATTCTGTTAAAAATTCAGTCAGTCAGGGGAGGCTCCTCTTGCAGGTAATCCGATGTGCTGCAAGAACAGCCTGATGGCTTTTTTCTTGGGTTCGTCGAGGTTGTATTTTATGTTGTGTGTAACATAATCCAATGAACGGTTGTATTCAGAGACATAACGACTTTTTCGGATGGCATCGTCCTTATGGTTTAAGCCATAGGTTAATGCATGAGTGAAAGCGTCCACCGATTGTTCGCTTACGTCTTTTCTTGCTACCCATACGGCAAAAGCAAAAGGTAAACTTGTCCATGAGAACCATTCGGTCGCCAAGTCTAATTTTGTTGAAAACCGGTTTTCATAATCGAATACTTTGTCACCGATTAATAAAAAACCATCATGATTATCAGGATTTGCCAATAGGGAATAATCTGTCAAACGTTTCCATTGAGGAGTTATGTGCCATTTTTCCCGGGCCAATATTTGTATCAATTGAACAGATGTAGCGGAATGTGCATCTAAATAAATAGTTTTTATTTTATCTATGGCTGTATTGGAGAATAAAGCTACTGTTCGAACATTTGTTTCTGCTCCGATGCAATAAGGGGTGATGATTCGACAATCGTGTATTTTAAGTAAATCAGCGACCGGGATTAAAGCTATGTCTGTATGTTTTTCGTTTAAAAGGATGTGGCAAGAAGAAGGGATGTCCAATAGCAGTTCAGCATGCAAATCATTATTCGCATGACGAATCCCATACACGAAAGGGATCGTGTTCAGATATGATATAGCAGCTATTTTCATGCGGGACACCATCCATAGATCACTAATTTTGAATTAAAATAAAAGTATTGAATACCGATTAATTTTATAAAATAACTTTCTCTGTTCCCCATTCATCAATGGTCATAAGAAAGCAGATATAGAGGTAATTCTCTAAATTTCGGTCAAAGGTAGTTATATTTTTTTAGATTGAAAAAATTTGTTTGTATCTTGCACACTGTTTTAAACGAAATTATTTTATGAAAATATCGTATAACTGGCTCAAGGAATATGTTAGTGATATGCCTTCTGCAGAAGAAACTGCAAAGATTTTGACCAATATAGGTCTGGAAGTGGAAGGTTTAGAAAAGATAGAAACCATAAAAGGCGGGTTGTCAGGTGTTTGTATTGGAGAGGTGTTGACCTGTGAAAAACATCCTGATGCAGATAAATTATCAGTTACTACCGTTGATTATGGAGAAGGTCCTGTTCAGATTGTATGTGGAGCTCCTAATGTCCGGGCAGGATTGAAAGTGGTTGTTGCCACCATAGGAAGTACTCTTTATCCGGATGCAGAGAGTGCAGGTTTTAAAATTAAGAAGAGTAAGATTCGGGGAGTGGAGTCGAACGGGATGCTTTGTGCAGAAGATGAGATAGGCTTGGGAACAAGTCATGAAGGTATTA
>CASFOM010000218.1 GCA_949296295.1 uncultured Alistipes sp.
GTGTACGGTTTTTTAAACTAAATTAAAAAAAGATGCAGATTGAATCAAAACTTTATGAATTAGAGAAGAGAAAAGAAAAAATCTCTCATGGCGGTGGCATGAAAGCTATCGAGAAGCAGAAAGCTATGGGGAAACTTACCGCCCGAGAAAGGATTATCGCTCTTTTGGATGCGGATTCATTCCATGAATACGATATTTTCGTAGAACATGACGCACATGATTTCGGCATGCAGAACAAGGAATTACCAGGTGATGGAGTTATCATCGGTACAGGAAGCATCTGTGGGGTTCCCGTCGCTATCTTTGCGCAGGATTTTACCGTTGCAGGAGGTTCTTTAGGATTGATGCATGCAAGAAAGATTACGAAAATTATGGATTACGCATTGAATATGCGTATGCCTCTGATAGGAATCAATGATTCAGGAGGAGCGCGTATTCAGGAAGGAGTAAATGCGTTGGCAGGTTATGGAGAAATATTTTTCCGCAATACGTTGTCAAGTGGTGTTATTCCTCAAATATCCGTTATTTTGGGACCATGTGCAGGAGGAGCAGTTTATTCACCAGCCTTAACAGACTTTGTTTTTGTGGTGGACAATATATCCAAGATGTTTATTACCGGTCCTGAAGTTATCAAAACAGTGTTGGGAGAAGAGATTTCCCAGGAAGAATTGGGGGGAGCTCGAGTACACAGTGAAGTAACGGGGAACGCTCATTTCTTTGCGAATAGTGAGCAGGAATGTTTTGTTCAGATTCGTAAATTGATTTCTACGATACCTGCCAACAATACAGTTAAAGCACCGATAATAGAATCGGCAGAACCTAAAGCAGAATATGATATTAATCAAGTAGTACCGGAAGATGCCACCATTCCTTACGATGTTCGGGACGTGATTCGTTGTTTGACGGATGACAGTGATTTTATCGAAGTGATGGAATTGTTTGCAGGTAACATTGTCGTAGGATTTGGTCGTATAGAAGGAGAAACGGTAGGATTTGTAGCCAACCAGCCATTAGTGATGGCAGGAGTTCTTGACTGTGATTCCTCGGATAAGGCAGCTCGTTTTATACGTTTCTGCGATGCCTTCAATATTCCTATTGTCACCTTGGAAGACTTACCGGGTTATTTGCCTGGAGTAGATCAGGAACATGCGGGTGTTATCCGTCATGGAGCCAAACTATTATATGCATACAGTGAAGCTACGGTACCTAAGATCACCGTTATCTTACGGAAAGCCTATGGAGGTGGTTATATTGCCATGGGTTCTCGTCATTTACGTGCAGACTTTGTCTTTGCATGGCCGGGAGCAGAAATAGCCGTAATGGGTCCGGAAGGAGCTGCCAATATCATTTTCCGAAAAGAAATTATGGAAGCAGAAAATCCGGAAGAAATGCGTAAGGCAAAAATTCAGGAATATAAAGAAAAATTTGCCAATCCTTATGTAGCGGCAGCTAAAGGATATATTGATTCAGTAATAGCACCGGAAGAAACACGTCGTTTTGTAGCTCACGCTTTATCCGTAGCACAGCACAAGACTGTTTTGCGTCCGACTAAAAAACACGGTATTCCTCCATTTTAATAGAATAAGGCAATGAATAGTAAAAGAGAAGATGCATTGTTGACAGTAGAAACCATGCATGGAACCTTTAAGACATGTGCCTATACCCCTTCTTTCCAACAACGGAAGAAATGGGAACCGGTGAATCCAAAGCATTTGTTGTCTTTTATTCCGAGTACGATTATCGGAATAGAAGTTAAAGAAGGCGATGAAGTAGCTCCTGGTGATGTTTTATTACGGTTCAAAGCGATGAAAATGGATAATACCATCAAAGCCGAAACAGCAGGTCGAATAAAAGCAATTCATGTTTCAGTAGGCGATAAGGTAGCCAAAGGCGTATTGATGATGGAGTTCGAATAAGTTTACTACCATTTTTTGAATAAGTTTTCTTGTTCAAGAATACCATATATCAAGTAAGCCCCGGGAAGCTCCGCCTTCTCCGGGGTTTATTTTCCCAATAGCATTAAGAGGTGCTTATCTAATCCGTCTCCTGTAGCTGCTTTAGCGGACCTTAATTGAAAAACGACGCCCTAAGGGCAAAAAATGATATAACCCAAATATTATGACAGAACAAACAAAAGTAAC
>CASFOM010000219.1 GCA_949296295.1 uncultured Alistipes sp.
GTTAGTAATCTCTTAAAAAACAAGGTTAAATAAATATTCATTCCTTCAAACTCTCCGCTAATAAACCCGCCAGACCTATACCCGCAATCCCCCGATAAAGACCTAAACTAAAACCGCTGCCTCCATCCGGACGAAAACCGGCACAATAGCTATCTCCTTTATCTAAAGCATACAATTGTTCATAAAGGGACAATATTTCATCACGACCTTCTTCTCGGGCAAAAATATACAATAAAATAATCAGCCAAGCCTGTTCATAAGGAAGATGAGACTCACCATTAAGAAATTGTCGCGAATCTGAAGAAATCCCTATTCCTCGTACCAAATCCAATAACAAACGGTTACCAGAGGAAATCCCCGCTCCATTCATATTTGGCATACAAGTCTCCAAAAGTTTTTTTAATTTGTATAATTTATCATGCACATATCCTTCTGCAAGCATTCGACGAACATAATAAATCATCCACGGATAAGCCCACAACAAATCAAACTGTGTCTTCCCTTTTTCCATCTCTTCTATCCATTGTCTGTTTTCAAGCATCCGATCCAAAACCGATTCAAAAGTCAACAACAACTCAGCAGGACAATTCAATGAAGACCGACCAGACAACCGCTCACTGAAGTAAACAAACAATTCAATACAGGACAATTCATTTGCAGAACTTTCAAAGGTCTGTTTAATCCAATGATCCAACGATTCCAAAACCTCATCCCGGTCCCCTTCTTCAAAACCTTGACGAAACAAATGTTCCACAAACCAGCCAATACCTATTAATCCGTTTTTAAAATCAACGGAGACTCCTTGGGTTAAAGATGACAATATAATCTCTGTCAATTCTTTTACATAAGCCGTATAATTAGGTTCCTGCAACAAACGACCTGCATAATATAAATATAAAGCAATCCCTGTCCGACCCATAGAAAATCCGTCCGGCATAGAACAGGAAGCCTGTAACATCAACGTATGGACAATCCGCTGATGACGTGTAAATTCTATTTTTTTCTTCATTTTCATTCTACTCCATTAGATATCACAGAGCGCAACGGTTGGAAAAAACGATGAATTAACCGCATCTCTCGCGTAATAATCTCCGCTGTACCGTTCATCTCCTGAATATAAGTCAATTCCATTCCAAAACTCGAAACCAATCCATCCGGAAATACAATATTCGCCACATAACCATCCTGATCCGGTATCTCAGATATTGAACGAACCTCCCCTCGCAACACTCCATATTCCATAAATGGAAAACTGTTCAGTTTTACATCTACCTGTTGTCCCTTTTGAACTTTTGCTATTCCTGACGAGGGAATCACAGCCCGACCCAATACTTCCACCTGTTCCAAAGGAATGACCGTCGCAAAACGACCTCCTCCTTCTACTGACTGATTTTCACTCCAAAAGTCAGGGAAAACGACACGTCCTGAAATAGGGGAAGAGATTACAAAATGTTCATGCCATTCATGAATCTGTTGTAATACCTGTTCCCTTGTTCCTGCTATCTGCTCCCGAAACCGATATATTTCCTGTTCATGCTGCAAATCCAAATCAACCAACTGATTCTCCAAATCCAAAATAGCAGATTCTCCACTAAAAAGCGAGGATTGCTGTCCTATCAGGGATATTTCCTTACTCAACAAACTACGTTCTGAACGTTCCAAATCCGTCCGGGCAATAGATTGATACTTCGTAAACATCAGCGAATCACGACGGTAATTGCGCTCTTCATAAATCTTATCTTCCTGTGATAATTCATATTGTCGTTGCTGAAAAGAACGCTTCACCTGCTCCCTTTCTATTTTCTGACATAACAACTTTTTTTTCTGCTCAATACGAGCTGTCTCTATATAACGCTGAAAAGAAAGACATACCCGACAAAAATTCATATAACTACTTTGCAAATGACCCAACTCATACGGCAATTGGAGCAAACTGTCCGACAAATAAAAATCACTATACTCGTCATGATTTTTCAACAAATCTTCCAATGCGCAAATGTCTTCATAAGAAGCACAATCTTCAAAGACTACTACATCCTGACCTGCCGATATCGTGTCACCATCCTTCACCAAAAAACGATCTATTTTTCCTCCCGTTCCCGCTAATAAAGTAACCGGAGGATTCAATGTCGTCACTGTCAATGGAGCAGATACAACATCCGGCCATTGAATATAATAAGCAATAAAAAAAACGGATAAAAAGATAATAAAGATAACCGTAATTCCACTACGGATAATCCATTTCGGAAGACGTCCCAAAATCTCCCGAGCCTCTTCACTATGATGATCAAGCAGCAATGGCATAACTATAATATTTTATCTATCAACTTTCACTTTTCTTTCTTAACGACAGAGATAGTCCAAATCCTGAACGGTATAAATATCCGGTAAAGGCCGCCCCATATAATACAGACGAGGAACAGTCATTATTTCATGTGTTTCGCACCAAACCAACATTTTTTGCAACAACTCTTTTTCCAAATCTTCCGGAGAGGCCTCTAACTCATTCATTCCATCATACGGATTCCTCTGTACATAACTCAACAAAAAATCATAAAAACAACTTGCAGATAAAACCCGATATGCCTGGCACATCTTTCGGGCTATATATTGGGCTCGAGGAGAATCGGCAAAAAGAAGCAGTGACAAACTCGTATTTTCTTTCTCTGGGAAAAAAGCAAGTATCGTCCCAAGTTTATCTATACAGGCCGGACACAGAGGACTGAAGACCATGGTTATTTGATGCTTCTTCCCCGGATTCAACGTCAGAAGCGGTAAGGCAGAAAAATCCTCAGAAGGCTGTGAAAACAAATGTTCTGATAAAAAGGAAGGTGTATGACGACTATAATTATACCACATCAATAATTTTTCTTTATGGGTCCCATCCTGCCAAGCCCGAAAAAGAATAAAATACAGAACCGCAAGAAACAAAACCACCCCTACAAAAACAAAAAACCATACAACGGAAACAGGAGTATGAATATAATGCAATAAATAAGTTCCTCCTACAACCGATGAAACAACAAGCAATATTTGTACGGAACAACACAACAGACAAAATCGTTTGAGCCTTATCAAAGACACGCCCAACAACCATACAATTACCGGAAGGGACAGTAAGGATAATAAAGAAACAACATAATTTGAAAAATAAACAGGGAACAATAACAGAGTCACCGTAACCGATAAAAAATAGATAAAACCCACATCACTCCAGGAAAACCATCCCCACAAACGCGCATAACGGGAATCCAATACAGAGGCACAATCCACTCGATTACTTTTCACCAAATTACATATTCGTAATGCCCCGGAACGCTCCCGATGGAAACGATACTCCAATAATAATGCGGACACAGACATTCCCAAACCACCACAGCTTAAAAAGAACAGGTTAAATCCATCCCGTAAGGGAACCATACTACTTAACACTATTAACAGAAATAAAAACATTATTCCAAAGATCCACATCCGATATTTCATCCAAAAAAACAACCCTATTTTTCGAGAAAGTCGCTCTTTCTTCCACCGAAGGCCCTTCGCAGTTAAAAAAGAATTCAATTTCTCTTCTTTACATTCCGAAGACAAGGGTGTTGTATCAAGTAACAATACTGCACCATCCCATAGGTGTTCAAAGGATTCCCTACTTAAAACTTTCTCATGTCCCCGAACCGAAATCTTAACTTCTGAATCCCTAACCTCTGTCACCAACACAAAAAAACCTTCCTTTTCCGTTACATGAGCTATCAAAGGGAAAGGCATTTTACTCAATTCTTCATAAGACAATTGAGCAGGAAAAAAATCCAAAAAAATCTTCCGGAAAATATACGCCAAAGAACCAAAACTTGGATAATGAGGATGTTTCCTATGTTCTGCCAACCAATATGCAATATAGGGACGACGAGCTATGTGCAATACGGCGTACAACACATCATCAGCAGATGTAAGGTTCTTGCGATTCATAGATTAAGAATTAATAGTGTCTGAAAAAAGAGTTTGATAAAGCAATAATGTTCGGGACGCCATCTCCTTCCTTCGGAAACGGGTTCGCCACATCATTTCCCCCTTCATCCCCAAAGAACGACGTAAAGACGGATTTTCTACTAAACACTTCAATGTTTCTGCCAAAACAGACTCATCGATTTTCAAAGTCTTATCTTTTCTCGGACGTACAGGAACAGTCAAAGCATTTTGTCCATTGCAGGCAATTTCCGACAAACCCGGTATCTCCGTAGCAATTAAAGGCAATGAATATCTCATCATCTCCAACACCACATAACTACACTGTTCAAAAAGCGAGGGAACAACTCCTATATCCGCCATACTATATA
>CASFOM010000220.1 GCA_949296295.1 uncultured Alistipes sp.
CTAACTTGTGTCTAACTTGTCATTGTTTTAGAAACCATTCAGATTGTCTTCCGGAAGAAATATTTTCAATTTTCGATTCACGTTTCAATTTACTTAATAGATTTTTAATCTTATCTTTTTTTTGTTGATCGGAGAGAATATCAGAAAGCACATTCCATAATAAACTTATAATATCAGGTTTTGATAATTTACCATGATCTTTTAGTGCTTTCAGTAATAATTCTTCACAACCTTTATCATGAAGTCCTTTATGTTTTGAATAAGAAATACGTTGTCCAGTTTTTTGAGCTATATTCTTAGCAATAAAAATGTGAGGTTTACGTCCTTCGATCAAGTGTTTTTTCCTTAAAATAGAAATTTCTTGATCAGAGAGAGATTTTCCTAATTGGATTCGGTTTAACAACTCAATATTTACTAAAGATAAATCAGTATTTTGGGCTAATAAATTAGCATAATTTACATCTATAATCTTACCTATAATGGTTACTTGTACTTTCCTATTAGAAATATTATAATCAGGTAAGGGAAATAATCTGTTTCTTTGAAAAAGATACATTTTCCTTATACCACTTCCTATTGTATCTACCATACGGAGACCTACCATTGCCGTAGCAAGAAATTGATTTCTATAACTTTCTTCAGGAGCATTGCTTTCTAAAACATTTTCAATAGAACCAGGGAGGAAAGAACCTTTGTTTGAAAATATTAATCTATCATCATATTCTACAACATTGATTTGTCCACACATTGTGTAATCTTGATGAGCAATAGCATTATGTAAAGCTTCTCGAATCACATACGGTTCATATGTGTTAATCTCTTCAGGAAATAAGGTCTTATATTCAGGATTAATATAACGATATTTTAAATTTCGAATCTTTTCATATATTTTATCTACAGCTAAAATGAAAGGACAGGTTTCGATGGTGTAATCACGTTCTATATCATTCGAGTCTTTCAATATCCATTTAATTTTTGCCACAGAAGGAGATATAAGATATTCACTCTCTTCTTTCCCTAATAAAATAATAGCAGTATTGGTAATTTTCCCTTTAATAGTAATTTTTGCTTTATTCAGAAAGGTAATATCGTTCCAAGTTTTTATTTCTTCAATTTTATTAATGTGAGCATTTGTGTATAACTCACGAGCTTTTGCAATTGCTTTTGGGTCCAGATCTTTAATTGTAGCATTTTTTATAATAGAAGCGCTCCAATCTTGTTGTATTTGTTGGGATCTGATTTTTTCAATTTCTTGAATATTAAGAGCCACTAAAGATTCTCCATCTCGTCCGTAATAAAATCCTTTGAAAGCGATAGGAATTCCTTTAGGAGCGGGTGGAATTTGAAACATTATTACTCTTTTCCCGTAGTAATCAAAAGAATAAATTTCTGTAAATGTTATTCTTCCGGTAATATTGTCTGCAATGCTTTTTTTCAAAGAATCTAAAGAGGGCCGAGAACGTTTGTAATTGCTTCCAGTAACTTTATGAGAACTATTTTCTATACCCAAAACTATCCATGCACATTCTTTTTTTTTGAGATTTGCCTCGTTGCTTAATGCTGAGAAATATTGACCTAATTCATGATCGTTAAAACCATTCTCGGCTTTTTTTGAATTCAACGATTTCAGTTTCAGCAGGTAACTTCAATAAAGTTTCTAATGTATTATGTAATTCATTTATAGTCATCTTTATATAAATTTTATGTAAAGGTAGTTTTTATTTTGGTAATTATATTTATCTGTTGTTGGAATATGCGAGAAGGTGTGTTAAATTTGATTTGACACACCTTCTCGCATATAATAATTATCAAAAAAACTATGTTTATCTTTTGTCGTTTTTGCGATTATGATACTTTCCCTGAAAAAATAGTTTTTTAAAAGGAGGTCTTTGGAAATTATTTTTTCAGTTCTTTCTGTTCAAATCGTTGTTGTACCTTTTCCCAGTCGATTAAATCCCAGAAGTTGGTGATAAATTCGGCTCTTCGGTTTTGGTAGTCAAGATAATAGGCGTGTTCCCATACATCCAGGGTAAGGATAGGTGTTTTCCCGTCTTTCAGCGGGTTATAGGCATTGGCCGTAGGAACGATATCCAACTCTTTCCCGTCAATGACCAACCATACCCATCCGGAGCCAAAGAGCGCTAAGGCCGCCTTGGAGAATTGTTCCTTCATGGATCCGAAGGAACCGAATGACATCTCTATTGCTTCCAGCAACATCCCTGTCGGTTCAGTTAATTTCTGTTTCGGGGTGAGTTCGTCGAAGAAGAACGTGTGGTTCCACACTTGAGCGGCATTGTTGAATAAAGGTCCGCTTTCCGCTTCCCGAATGATTTCTTCGATGGATTTATTTTCAAAAGGAGTTCCTGCCGCTAATTTGTTCAAATTATCGACATAGGCCTGATGGTGTTTTCCGTGATGGAATTCGAGCGTTTTTTGGCTCATTTTCGGTGCCAGTGCATCTGATGCGTATGGCAACATGGGCAGTTCGTGTTTCATGATGGTTCTCTTTATCTTTTTAATAAATTTTTCGGCTTCCGTCTTCTTCCCGCCACAGCGGATGAAGATATCGGTCCAAAACATTTGTTTTTGCAAAAACAGTGCCTTTGCAGGTACCGGACAATTTCTATTCCTTGTCTTTCCTGTTTGACATACCGGGTTTACGATTCTTTTTCAGGTCTCTGTTTTTACCGGACAGCCTGTATCAATCAAAAAGAACGGCAATACATCACTGTATGGAATGGTTTAAAGGTAGTAAATAATAGAATAAGTTGTATCATTTACTACCTTTAATTTCATGATTTTTTATTTTCAGACAGAATTTTTTTATTCCCAGGCAGGCGGTTCCTGTTTCAAGAGGTGACGGACGAAAAAGTCATACATCTTGTGCATTTCAAAAGCACCTCCCAAACCATGCCCCTTGCTCGGCAGATAGAACTGTTCGAAATCCTTGTTCGCCTTGACTAAGGCGTTCACGACCTGTAAGGTGGTTGCAGGATCTACATTGTCATCCAACTCACCATTGACCAACAGCAACTTCCCTTTTAATCTCCAGGCGTTATCCACATTGGAACAAGCGGAATAGGCTTCCCCTATGGGGTATCCCATCCATTGTTCGTTCCACCAGATCTTGTCCATCCGGTTGTCGTGGCAGCCACAGAAGGAGACGGCTACCTTATAGAAGTCGTTGTGGAACAAGAGTGCGGACATGGCGTTTTGCCCTCCGGCAGACCATCCATAGATTCCCACCCGTGAGGTATCCATATACGGATATTTCTCGGCAGCGGCCTTGATCCAGGCTATGCGGTCCGGGAACCCTGCATCCTTCAGGTTTTTCCAGCATACGTCGTGGAAGGCTTTGGAGCGGTTGGCCGTTCCCATACCGTCGATGGCAACAACGATGAATCCCAGTTCCGCTAAAGCGGTGTGCAGATGATGTGCCGCCAGGAAATCCTTGTCCACATGGGCGTCGTGCGGACCGGCATATATCTTTTCAATGACCGGATATTTCTTGGAAGGGTCGAAATTGGACGGACGGTAGATATTCCCCCATATTTCGGTCTTTCCGTCGCGTCCGGGCGCATGGAACACTTCCGGCATTTGCCATCCGGAAGCCTTCAAATCCTCTATGTCACACGTCTCGGCAACCGCTGTTACCTCTCCGTCACTCAGTCGTCGCACGCGGCTTACGGGAGGGAGGTCGGGCCGGGAACAGACATCGGTGAAATAGGTCCTGTCCGGGGAAATAGAGATTCTGTGATTCCCGTTTTCCGGTGTCAGGTCGGTAAATCCGGAGCCGTCGAAGGCTATCCGACAGTAGTGCAGGTTGTAGGGGTCTTCTCCTGTATTGAATCCGGAAGCGAAGAAATAGATGATTTGATTGGCTTCGTCCACATGTTCCACCTGCCGCACTACCCACTCTCCGCGGGTTATCTGACGTGCTGTCTCTCCGTTTAACAGGTATAAGTGTCTCCACCCGTCACGTTCCGACGACCAAATCATCTCCCGTCCGTCGTTCAGGTCATGCCGGAAATTGCGTCCGTAGTGGATGAAGGTTTTGGACTGTTCGTCCGCCAGATGCCGTATGGCTCCCGTAGCGGCGTCCACCTCTCCTACAATGTATCGCTGGTGTCCCCGTTCATTATATTCGAATGTGAAGGCGCGGCTGTCCGCTCTCCATCCGGAGAGGAAGAGCCAGTATTGGTTTTTGTAAGGGTCGGTATCCAAAGGAATCACCTTTTTCTCCGTTACATCCAGCAGTATCGGCAGCCGTACGTCCAGGACATCCCCCGGTTTGGCATAGTTTCTCCATTGCAGGACCGGCTGTTTCTTATAGGTGGGAGAGGATTCGATGAGCGGAATACGTCTCGTTTCTGCTTTGCGGGTTTTCAGCGTGGCTAACTTTTTCGAGTCAGGCGACCATTGCAGCTCGGGGCCGTAACTGTTTCCCGGCGTACCGTCAATGGTGAGCTGTATGGCTTCCGGTCCGTTGGCGTCACTTCCCACCGGGCGTACATATACGTTCTCGTCCCGGATGTAGGCAATCTGTTTCCCGTCCGGCGACAGTCCGGGTTCCTGCTTTTCCGCTTCCTGCTGTTTCTCCTCCGGTTCTGTCCGGGTAAGCAGTTCGGCAGCTTCGCGGAGACGTTTGGGTAACAAACGGGCCAACTCTTCTTTGTCTTTAGCCCGATATTTTTCTCCTGTCTCGGCATTGATGAGGCAGAAGAAGGTTCCTTCCCGTTCCCGGTTTTCATACCAGAAACAGTGGGTATTGCCTAACCAGTTGGGCCTGATGGCGGGAGAATAGACTTTTTCAGCGGCACGAGCCTGCTCTTCTCCCCGTTGATAATCGGCACGTGTTACCTGTGCCGAGACACCTCCCGTATGCAGCATAAGGCAAAGGAGGCCAATGATGGTTAATTGTCTCATGTTTCTTTCAATCATTTATTTTAAACCTACTCTTTTTTCCGTCTCTTGTTGGTTTCGGTAAATGGTTACCCGCATACCTCCCAACCATCTGTTCTGTTCGGAGAAGGCATAGACCTCTTCCACAGAGGATATGGGGGTACGGTTAATGCTTCGTATCACATCGTTTTTCCTGAGTCCCGACTGGTCAATCAGGCTGCCCGGTTCAACCTCCGTAATGACCACCCCTCTTTCGTCCGGCAGCCCGAAAGCAGACTGGTCTCCAATCCCTTTGACCACTCTTATCCTGGCTCCCAACCATTCATATTCCTTCGTTTCGTCAAGTTCATCAATTATTTGTACTTTGGGGAACCGGGGTGTCTCGGCTATGGCTTTTAATTCCGGGCTGTAAACCCCAAACCGATTCATGGGAAAGTTCTCGAATCCGATGCGGAAAGGCTCCCCGCCCTGAACGATTGAAAAATCCCCCTGTTCCGGATTGGAGAATGTTAAGGGCCCATACATACTGTTTTGGTCGGTACCGTTCGCCCGCACTTTTTCTAAAGCCCTTCGGTTGGAGAAAAAGTTATGATTAATTCTTTCTCCCCATCCGTTCAGCTGAATGGGGAAATAGGGTTGCATGAAGATATTTCTTTGAACGATATCCCTACAGTGAGGAAACCATAGATGGGGATGCAGAGAACTGTTTATCAATATGTTGTTTTCTACTTTTCGGAAGAAACCCTCCCTGAGCTTGATGCCTCCGCGCAGACACAGGTTGTTGTATATGTGATAATTGGAGCTGCCATCATCAAGGTCTATATCCCATCCGTGGTCGCAGCGGAACCGGTTGTTCCGAACCACCGTAGTATAAAGGGCGTCTAACAGGATTAAGTCCGGATGTTCTTGAGTCTGCCGGTTCATTACGTCGTATTCCGGATGCCAGTATCTGTCTCGTCCCCAGGTGTTTAAAGAGCCATGGTCGCTGGTTTCCAGGACTGTCTCAAACACGTCGTTGTATTCGAGCAGATGACCACCGAAGGCTCCGTCCCCGATGTTGATTCCGGCGCGAGGGCTTCGGTAAATGGTGTTGTGTCGTATGGTGAGCCAGGCGGCAATCTGTATCTGTATTCCCGCAATTTGTTTTTCCAGGGTTCCTACATCATGTATCAGATTGTCTTCTACGGCGCACTGTCTGGGATAGAGGTTGTTTTTTGGTCCGGGAGTTCTGTCCATGGAGTCAAGAGGGACAAAGTCATAGTATCCCCAAGCTCCGGATCTCAGGGCGGTAGTGTCACCTACCAGACAGATACCGCTTGCTGCGGTATGGTGAATGTGGTTGCTTCGTATGGTGTCGTTGAAGTTGTACCTGCTGACGAAGATGCCGTTTCCTCCCAACTCGTTGAATTCACAGTTGGATACGATACACTCTTCCGTATTTTCAAGTATTACGGCTCCTCCGCGGTAAATTCCCCAGTCGCTGCGCATCAGACTTTCGTAGGGGTGCATGAAGGTTCGTAATGTTCTGCAGAGATAGAATCCCGACAGGGTTACGTTTTTCAGACACTGTTCGGGGGATTCTCCGCGCAGCTCGAAGAGGTGGGGCAGTACAGCAGCCTCTACCTCCGCGGTCTCCAACACCTCTCCCGGGAGGGGAAGATAATAGAGTATTTGTTCTTTCGTGTCGAGGAACCACTCCCCCGGGGAGTCGAGTTCTTCCTTGATGTTTTCCACGAAACGGAGTTCGGGATGCAGGGGAGAGTTCCGGATTAATTGATACCCTCCTTCAAAAGTTACGGAATTCCCGACTTTCCCCGTAATCAGATAATGTTGGCTTCCCCATCGTCCGATGTGCATGGAATGAATGTATCCCCCAACGGGATTTTCCCATTTTCGGATTCGTTCGGGACTAAGGGCCTCTTTTGCTGTGCCGTTGAAAAGTTTGTTTTCCTGAAAATTCGGATAACGGGCCAAAACCCTTATTTCCCCGTTAATCCACAACTGATCGAAACAGTCTTCAGTATGGGCCTGATAAATTCCTTTTTTCCCTTTCTTCCATTGCAGATGTAATTTCTTAGCTCCGGAAATGATGACTTTTTCCTGTTGCCAGGGGGATATCCGGAGTTTTTTCCCGGACAGTCCGGAAGAAGATATGAGATAAGGTTGTTCCGGCCGGTATGTTCCTGCCCGGAAATAGATGTTAATCTCTTTCTCCGAGGCTTCGGCTGCTTTTTCCAAAGCCTTTTCGAAGGAACGTAAAGGAGCGGTTATTGTACCGTTGTTTAAATCGTTCCCTTCAGTGGACAGGTATATCTCTTTTTGTGCGTATGCCGTACAGGACAGTAACAGCAACAGAAGGGCAATCCCCGATTTTCCTTTCATGATTTTTTATTCGTTAAAGAAGTGATTAAAAAAGAATAAAGAAGTGTTGTTGTCCGGAAAAGTCCGGACGTGGAAAGGAATAATCAACAAATACGGCAATGAAAAAGAGCTTTGCCTTCATTGCCGTATATTTTTAACAGATAGATGTACCCATACATATTAGCCATGGAATTTTTTGTGGCGATGGTTTTGTCGGTTAGAAACGGTTTATTTCTTTTCGAGCTGTTCCTTAACGGTTTTCAGGAGTTCCCGGGTTTTCGGAGAGATGGTTCCGTCCTGATAAATTTGCAGATTCATCATGGGCAGGTTCCCCCGTTCGTTGGAGGCCTGTATGATGCTTACCAGTTGTTCAGCCGACAGCAGCGGATCCCCTATTTCCGAATCTTTTTCTATATGAGTCCAATCCCCCGGTTCCATTAATCCGCAGTAGGTTGCCTGCAAACCTTCCTGAGGACCTCCCGTAAAGACACCGTTTCCTCCTGCGGGCAACCAGGGATTTCCTACTCCGGCACTACTTTCGGAGAGTCCTAACTCGCCGCCGAAGAAATCTTGAAAATCGGTCAGTCTGGGAAGTATCCAGGAGTTGTAGCCCACTACCAAGTCTTTATTTCCCTTTTTTATGGCCCGGGTTAATTTCTCGAAGTTGGCTTCGCAGGGATAATAGGCAATACCGTCGTCCAGCCATAGTCCGGCTATCTTGTCCCCGTACCGTTCACCTATTTCCTCCAATATCTTTTCCGTATTGTCTATCAGGTTCTGAGGTGTTTCTTTGGTGTATCCCAGAGCTTTCTGCCAAGCGTCATCCCCTTTGAAGTTATAGTACAGAATCAGTTTGATGCCGTATTTCCCCAAAGCGTCGGCCAGGTCAGCCACCAAATTTCTTTCTGTGGTTCTTCCTGGGAGAATCCGGTCGAAAGATTCAAGCGGAGCAGGGAAATATGCCTGAGCCCATGCGGTAGTAAAGAATACCAATTCTCCGCCGCATTCATTGACCATTTTGGCAAAAGCCTCCGCATCGAAATCTCGTACCGCCTCCTGATAACTTTTGGGTTCTCCCTTCCGGGGCATACTGTTTGCGTTCCAGTGGAAGAAAAATCCATATTTCAGTTTTCCCATCCATTGAGCATTGGACCGTAACGCTTTGGCTTTTTCGGCCAACTGTTTGTGCAGCTCTTTTTCCGTCAGTTCGAAAGAAAACAGATTCATGCTGAAATCCTGAGATTTTCCGGGAGTAACTATTCGGGCCGTAAGGGTGGAGGTCCCTTCCAGAAGTTCCAGGGGAGCATCGAAGGTACACCGTTGCCATTCATCTCCGGAAAGGGAACATTGTGTGCTGTGTTTTCCGTCAGAGAGCTCTAAGGTAACCGTTTCATCATTCTGAACGCCGTTCAGCTTGACCAGGGTTTCCACGACGTATGTTCCGGCCGGAGATTCTACATTCCATTGCGCGGTTTGTTGTGTCGTCTTCCAGTTTTCTATCCAGAAAGATTTGAACGGGTCGTCGGGCATGAAAACAGATAGACCTTCAGAGAGCAGGGCTTCTCTCGGAATCAGTCGGGTTTCCCGCTCTGTCTGAACAGGAACGGCCGTCAGATCTATGGAAGGTTTTGCTTTGTTGCATCCTTGAATGAATGCACTCATACCTATCAGGACGAGCAGGGTTCGGTAGAAATAGAATTTACGTTTCATAATAAGTTTGGATTTATGTTTTTATTTCTGAGACAACATAATAAAAGACAACAAATCACGCTTAAGTTGTCTTCTTGGGGGATAAACCGATAAAAAAGGGATGTTTCTGTTCCGAGTCCGGAATCAACAGATGCGGCAATGGAAAAGAGCTTTTCCTTCATTGCCGTATATTTTCAATATGTAAATATATTTGGTCATATTTGAAACAGACAGTTTTGCAAAAGTAGTTTTTTTGTCTTGTCTGTCCAAATTTTTAGGAGTTTAAATGCAAGATTATTATTTGACAAAAGGCTGCTCTTCGGTTGGGGATGGAATTTTTTTACATGTTTCATTTTTTTATTTTTTATCTGTGCGTATCAATGGTTTTACAACTGCTGATTGAGACGTTGATGGATTTTTGGGATGAAAAGGTTTTTTTAAAAAAGTATTTGACAGATAGAGGGTTGGGACGGTATTTGCAGGCTTCCGTTTTTTCTCTTTATCTTTGCCGCGAATAAAAAAAGGATTTATTATATGTCTTATCATTTATTAAAAGGAAAAAAAGGAATTATTTTCGGAGCGTTGAATGAACAGTCCATAGCGTGGCAGGTAGCGGAACGTGCCGTAGAAGAAGGCGCAGAAATCGTATTGACCAATATGGCTGTGTCGATTCGTATGGGAACGATAGACAAGTTGGCGGAAAAGTGCCATGCTCCGGTTATCCCGGCGGATGCGACGAGTGTGTCGGATTTGGAAAATTTATTTGACCGAACGATGGAACATTTCGGAGGCCGCATTGACTTTATCCTTCATTCCATCGGTTCTTCGCCGAACGTACGAAAAGGACGTACCTACGACGATTTGAATTATGACTTTTTCCAGAAAACCTTAGATATCTCGGCGGTGTCATTTCATAAGATGATTCAGGTGGCCCGTAAAAAAGACGCGTTGAACGAATGGGGTTCCATCGTGGCCCTTTCCTATATAGCAGCACAACGTACCCTTTACGGATACAACGATATGGCGGATGCAAAGGCGTTGTTGGAGTCGATAGCCCGCAGTTTCGGGTATATCTATGGTCGGGAAAAGAAGATACGTATTAATACGGTCTCCCAGTCTCCTACGCCCACGACAGCCGGTAGCGGGGTGTTCGGTTTTGACGGTTTGATGGATTTTGCGGAACGTATGTCTCCGCTGGGGAATGCCACAGCGGCAGATTGCGCCGATTTTGTCATCACCCTTTTCTCGGATTTGACGAAGAAGGTGACGATGCAGAACCTTTACCACGACGGCGGTTTCTCCAGTATGGGGATGAGCCGTAATGCGATGGCAGTCTATAACAAGAGTCTGGAGCTGGAGTATCAGGACGTACAACACAAGTAGTTTTCGTTCTGTTGTCGTTTGCGGAACATTTCCTCCGGGCCGTTTCCGGCTGTCCCCTTTTCGTCGGGGATACCCACGTTTCCGAAGCAGTGGGCAGGAGGTATTGCTCTGTCTGTCATATTACGAAACATCCGTTTCGTCAATCAAGGAGCTGTGTGAACGTGTGTTGGGTACAGTGAGGAGAAGTGATCTGAAGGGGGCTAAGGATGTCCCTGCCTCTTTTTATTCTCCGTATGCGACACATGGGGCGCAGCTCCTTGTGTTTTATCTCTTCTGGGGGGTAAAGGGTGATAGGAGTGTTCATTCCCCCTGAAGGAACAGCCTTCCGAGCGGACATCGGTAACAGGCTCTTGCTGTACAGTATTTCTTGGACAGTTGTACGATGGCTTGAGAGGTCAGGGCATTATCCGCCGGAATATATTTGGCCCAGTGTCTGACGAAGGTATTGTTTTCGGGAGGTATCTGTTCCAACATTTCAAGGATGCTGTCGGATTCCGTCTCTTCACTTTCCTGTTCCTGTTGTTCCCGGCAGGAGAAAATGAACGGTACCGCCATGTTGATAATGAAAATGTCGGCTTTCGTCTCAGAGATTCTCCGATCTTCCGTATGTTCTGTTTCCGGAGCGCTGAGATAATGATGGTTGCTCCAGTAAGGGGAAGGCTCTGTCCGGAACAGCTTTTTCAACTCCTCCAAGGAACAGGAATTGGCGAGGCTTCCTGCCAGATCGTCGTAACGGTACAGGATGGCGGCTATTTGAGCGAGGATGAACCAAAGGGAAGAGGGATTTCCGGTATATCCGAATTTCCAGAGTCTTATGTTTACCGGTTCTAACCGATAGCTTAGCTGTAATTTTTCAAATTTGGTTCTCAGTCGGTAATGATAGTTGTCGGGATGATTGGAGAGATCCAACAATCCGGCAAGTCCAAAAACCAATGATTCCGCATCTTCTAACGATTGTATTTTCCCCAAGAGAGCACTGTCGTATATTTTGGAGAAGAGGATTTGCAGTTGATTCCTGTTCTCTTTCTGAGTAATGCATGCGGTGTCGAAAAGCAGATATTTAGCCACGTCGTTCCAACTTTCCCCATATCTTTTGTATGCTTTCATAATGTGTTTCCTTTTGTCATCGAGACGTTCAAGCATAAGTCGTGTGAGAATGCTGTACTGTCTGGGCGTGTTGCAGAGGAGAAAAGCCGTTCCGCAAAGGGGCATCCCGGAATGTATGAGCGATTCGAGTTTCTGCTCCAACAGGGGATTGATATCGGATACGATGATGTTCAACTCTTCTTCAGGCGAGGCGTTCACAGGGGAACAGTCGTTGTCGGCCACAATAAGCAAGATGGTTTCCGGTATTTCCCCTCGTTGGGCCATCTGTCTATTCCAAGCGGAAGAGGATTCACAGCAGCGCACAGTTCCTTTCATCGGAACCCCGTCTATGGTAATTTCCGCTTCGCAGAAACAGGTTCCGTCGCCGTCCCCAGTTTCTCGTCCGTTCCTGAGCACCACGACCTGTCTTCCGTCGGTGGTTTCATTGAGTTCATACGCACGATATTGCCAGATATAGCGTAGCAGATTCTCTTTTTGCGAAGGTAGCATGAGATAATCCTGATTATGATGAGTTCTGTGTTATTATGTACAGACCTTAAATGGAGTTATGGCTGTTAGACCTTTACTTTGTATCCTTCTTTTCCCCCTCGGTTTCTTATTAAGAAAAAAAAGAAAAGGAACAGGTACATATAAAAATTGTCACGAAGCGATAAAAGAATCCATTTTATGTCTGATCAGACAACAAAAATAACCATAAATTTGTAGTTGTTTTTAATTTAATATAATTTTGCACCATTAAAAAAGACGGTTTTTTATTTTTTGTTCTTGAGAGATGGCGTAAAGAGTAGGAAAAAAGCCGGATGATTTTTTTTGGGGGGGAGCAGATAATTTGAGGAAGGAGATTTTGGAGGGGAGAAGATTTTGGAGGAAGAGGTTTTTGGAGAAGAGGTTTTTGGAGAAGGGGGTGGAGAAAGGGATTTTGGAAGAGAGGAAGAGCGCGGGAGAGAGTAAGATTTTTGATAGCAGGAGAGAGTGTGAGATAAAGAGGAAGATTTTTTGGGAGAGGAAATTTTTTTTTTTGGAGGCGATTTTTGGAAAGGGAATTGACGGTTTTGGGCGTAGCAGATTAGAGTAGAGCGCATTGGATAGAGACAATCGGAAGAATTAAACAAAGAAAATAAGAGAATCCATTATGGGAAGAGCATTTGAATATAGAAAAGCGAGAAAGTTAAAACGTTGGGGCAACATGGCCCGCACCTTTACGAAAATAGGGAAAGAGATTGCCATAGCAGTAAAGCAGGGAGGTCCGGAACCCTCCAATAATACCCGTTTGCGTGTATTGATTCAGAATGCGAAGGCAGCCAATATGCCGAAAGAGAATGTGGAACGGGCCATCAAACGTGCGGTAAGCAAGGAGATGGACAACTACAAGGAGATGGTTTATGAAGGTTATGGTCCTTACGGTATCGCCATTGTAGTAGAGACGGCTACGGACAACACGACACGTACGGTAGCCAACGTCCGGAGTTATTTCAACAAGGCGGGCGGTTCATTGGGAACGAGTGGCTGTTTGGATTTTCTGTTTGAACATAAATGTGTATTCCGAGTAGCCAAGAGTGAATCCATAGATGTTGATGAGTTGGAATTGGAACTTATAGATGTTGGTGTGGATGAACTTTTTGAGGAAGATGAGCAAATCGTTATTTATGGGCCATTTGAAGCCTATGGAGCGATTCAGAAGTATTTGGAAGAACATGGCATTGAGATTGTAAGCGGGGAATTTGAGCGTATTCCTTTGGATTTGAAAGAAGTGACGGAAGAACAGCGGGCAAGCATAGAGAAATTGATTGAACGTTTTGAAGAGGATGAGGATGTGACCAATGTCTTCCATAATATGAAAGGAGAAGAGGAATAAACCAGATAAAGGGAAGAGGCCGACCCAAAAGAGAATTTTTGAGGTCGGCTTCTTTGCATAATGCAGAATGATATTCGGCTGCAATTTTTGAAGTTGCAG
>CASFOM010000221.1 GCA_949296295.1 uncultured Alistipes sp.
CCAGTGGTATCTTCAGCGTCTTTGGCGCAACCAGCAACAAGTATGACTGTTGCAAGGAATAAACATAGTAAACTCGCTATTTGTTTCATTTTTGTTGTTATGGGTTGATTCTATTTAGAGTTAAATTTATAGGCGATGCTTACTCCTCCGTAAAGAGGGGATACAACGGGAAGTAATGAGAGATTCTCCGGTTTCTTTTTAATGATTACCCGTTTGGCGCCATTGGCGGCAATGGCATCTATCAAATTGTAAACATATAGTGCTGCAGCTGCTCCTATGCAGACATTACGTATATTCTCGCAGTTATCTGCTTTGGTATTGTACGCTTGCATATGATTGGGTTGTTCCTTCATCTTTTTTTTGTAAGTGGCTCTTAGGTTTTCTGCTGCAATGATTCCTGCAATAAATGCAGCTTCTCCTCCCAATATTAGGCTTCCTTTAAGATAGTTTCCTTTATACATTTGTCCCCATCCGGGAATAATGATTGACCGGGCAAATCCACGTGCTCCATAACGGGTGGAAAGAGATATGTCGTCACAATGGGTATCTCCGCCATCTTTGTTGGCTACTGCATAGAGTATGTTACAACGATAATTACCATCTTTGTAAGTCCAGTATTCGTCGATCTTCCGGGAATCAATACTGAATGTTCGTCCATCTTCCTTGTACTCAAATGTATATTGGGTTTGAATGTCAGCTTCTTCGTTGTCCCGTACGGTTTCTTGTCCAGATAGAGTACTGTTTACCGTAATTCCTCGATTATGTTCTAAAAAATCGGTGAGGTCCTTCATACAGTTTTGTCGGGCCTCTCCTAAGTTATGTCCTTCACCGATGGTTCGTATTAATGAATACAGAGGTGTTTTTGCTTCGGGTAATTTTTGCGTTAGCCATTTGGGTTTTAGAGGGTCGGATTTTTTTTGAGCCGACAAAGGCGTTGTTGCCATGTAAGTAAAAAGCAACAACGCCATTCCCCGTATAATGATACGATTCATGTTATATGATAACAATATTTATTGGTTTTCTCTTTCTTTTTTGTACTTGGCTAATTCGGCATCGAATTCCTTTTTGAATCGGGCTTCGTCAAAATCGATACGTAGTTTTTCGTCTTCGGATATCTTTTCAGCAATTTTATCTCCTATATTATCCGATATTTCTATACAAACATGAGCTTCATATAGGCTACGTTCAGGAATTTCATATACGTTGGAACAAATAATACGGCTATTTTTCAGTTCATTATCGGCAATAACCAATCCCAATTGTTCAACTTTTCCTTTATTTTCTATGGCTGTTTGAGTTTCGTATTGTTGATCATAGATTTTAGATCCGGCTTTTACCCCTGCAGCAATGATACGGGATAGTTCCATGCGAGCATATACGGCAGCCTGATCTTTGGCAAATTGCATTTTATGGCTGGATGCGGTTCCATAAGCTCTTTTCCCAGGTGCTTCGAGAGCCAATAATTCACATTCGTCTTTTTCAACAGCGATTTTTTTACTTGTTCCGGTCTTTGAGCCTGCGCAAGAAAACATGACAACTGCACTTCCGGCAATCATCAAGGTTAATAATAATTTCTTCATAATTATCAGATTTTTTTACAAATTTCTATAAAAAAAGGCTTGAAAAGGGTCATCTTATATATATTTTTATTAACAATGCTGTGTTGAATAATGAAATTAAACACGTTTTGAATGTGTTGTCTAAATAGTTTTTTTATTTTATATTTAAATTAAATGTTGATTTTGTTTTTTAATATGTTCTTTATATAGATATTTCTCTGTTCTTTTTATTTTAAAATAAGATACTGAATAAAGATGTGTTTATTTTAGTTGAATTTTTTAAAAGGGCAGAAAGAAGAATTTGGGTCCTTTATTCCGGTGATTTTGATGGATTGTATTCGTTCAATTAACTTTTTATTATTGTGTAACCTCTCAATTTATTGTCGTATCTTTGTGGTTAAAGAACAATAAAATGCTTTAAAACAAGTTATCACCTTGTTATTTATTTGATTTGGATATGATGAATAAAGATCAATTGAAACAGAAGATTCAGGCTTTGAAAAAAGCGAAAAATGCAGTTATATTATCTCATTATTATACCACGGAAGATGTGCAGGATGTAGCCGATTTTATTGGGGATTCTTTGGCTTTGTCACGTCAGGCACAACAGAGTACTGCAGATATTATTGTTTTTGCCGGAGTTCATTTTATGGCAGAAACGGCGAAGGTATTGTCTCCAGATAAGAAAGTGCTTTTACCGGATATGGCGGCAGGATGTTCATTGGCAGATTCTTGTCATGCAGAAGATTTGGCCCGTTTTATTGCGGATCATCCGGGACGTACTGTTGTTTCGTATGTCAACACAACAGTAGAGGTTAAAGCATTGACAGATATTGTTTGTACATCAAGTAACGCAGTCGATATTGTTCGTTCTCTGCCTAAGGATGAAAAGATTATTTTTGGGCCGGACCGTAATTTAGGCAATTATGTGAAAAGCATTACGGGGCATGAAGATATGTTGGTTTGGGATGGAGCGTGTCATGTTCATGAGCAATTTTCATTGGAACGTATTTTGGCATTAAAGGAAGAATATCCGGATGCTAAATTGTTAACTCACCCGGAATGTAAGGAGCCTATTCGGCTGGTTTCCGATTTTATAGGTTCTACGGCAGCTTTATTAAAATACGCCCAGACGGATTCTGCTCGTACTTATATTGTAGCTACTGAACCGGGAGTATTGTATCAGATGCGTAAATCATGTCCTGAAAAACTGTTTATTCCTGCTCCGCCTTCAGATACTTCTTGTGCCTGCAATGATTGCAGTTATATGAAATTAATTACTTTGGAGAAAATTTATCAGGTATTAAAAGATGAGTCGAATGAAATCCTGCTGGATGAGGAAATTCGACAGAAGGCTGAAAAATCCATCCTTCGGATGCTTTCTTTTTCTCCCAAAGGATAAGCGTTGTATTGAATAGATGTATTATTCCCATTCGTTGTTTGTGTTTAAACTTATATCGGGTTTATTCCTAAAAGGGATAAAAACGGATTTTAACATGAACAATGAATGGGAAATATTTTATAAAGAGTTAGAATAGGAATACGGAATTCCTGCATCACTGACTCCTTCAATATCTATATGATAGTTTCCTGGATGATCAGAAGCATAGAATTCAATTTGCGCCACCCCTTGTTCATTGGTATTTATTGAAGGGCTCCAATAAATGGTGGAACGTTCATCAGGTCCGCTTAATTCTTTTTTCTCAGGAGTATCGTATATGGGATGATAGAATTCCTTAGAAATGTGGTATCCTAACCGTTTAAAATAGTGAAATCCGGGAGATTGCTCGGCAGTTTGTATGTGTCCCGATTCTAAGGTTACCATAATAACTCCTCCATAAGTATTTCTGCTGGTCATAAAAGAAGAAGTAGCCCCCTTTAATACTTCTATGGCTTTTACATTTTTAGCTTCTATGGTTTTAAGTATCAAAGGATCATCACATTCCATATAGTCTATTAGTAACAATGGTTCTTGATTCCTGATTTTTAATTCTCCTGTTCCGGTACCGAATACTCCGGGCAACATACATACTGCATCGAAAGCATTGTTGATACCCGGACGCATGAATCTGTCAGGAGCCATGATATAACTGGATATGCTGCTGTAATTGTTTTCTAAATTTTCTTTTCGTTGTCCTGTAACCGTCACTTCATTGAGTTCATACACAGGCATTCCTCCGGCATTGAAATAAGTGTCTCGAATTAAATCGGTATAATTTCTTAACCGTACTGTATCCGGTTGTTTAAAAGGTTTTTTATTGGGTATTTCCGGGAAGGTTTCCGGATCTACCTTTACACTTACTACATCAGAGCCTTTTCGGGAGTATCCCTGAATAAGAAACAGTGTGGTATCTTGGAATCCGATACTGTCGATTAAAAAATATCCTTTTTCATCAGTCGATACTTGCGCA
>CASFOM010000222.1 GCA_949296295.1 uncultured Alistipes sp.
CTTCGTACTTTTCGAGGACAAAGTTTTTGAATGGTTATATTGTCAGATATTTTCTTGATTGTACTGTCTATCCATCCAAAACACAAGGCTTCTTCTACCGCATCAATATACCAAAAAGTGTCATTGTCTTTAGGTTTTCCCCGTTTCACAACCACCCAACACTCAGACTCAGTTCCGTGATATTGTGTTAACCACGCTCGCAATTCCAATCTCGATTTTACCTCTAATAAATTATGTATTTTCATTTTATCAGCAATAACGGAACACATTATCTCTTATCCTTTTACTTATCAATAAAAAGGTCTCTTTTAACAAGCAGAATAACCTCTTCAATAAAAGGAGGAAACGATTATAATCTTCATTTTACTATATTTACTCTTCTAAAATAACTTTCTATTACAAAGTAACTCCCGTTTTAAACAGAGCTATCTCTCGATAGTTATTTTTTTCATTAACAGTTTTCTTTCCACTGGCTACCAATTTTATATAATTTATAAAATCATTAAGCACATCTTTTCTATTACCTTGTCCAACTAATACTCCTGCATTAAAATCTATCCAATTCTTTTTCTTGTTATAAAGAGCTGTATTAGTAGATATTTTAACCGTAGGAACAAACGTACCAAAAGGGGTTCCTCTACCCGTAGTAAATAAAACCATATGACAACCCGAGGAAGCCAAAGCTGTACTTGCCACCAAATCATTTCCCGGAGCACTCAAAAGATTTAATCCAGACACTTTTATTCGGTCTCCATAATTAAGGACATCACACACATCACTCATGCCCGATTTTTGAATACAACCAAGTGATTTTTCCTCTAAAGTAGATATTCCTCCTTTTTTATTTCCCGGAGATGGGTTTTCATAAATAGGTTGACTATTTTTTAAGAAATAATCCTTAAAATTATTGATCAACAAAACCGTTTTAGAAAATAATGACTCTGTTTTACACCTATTCATAAGAATTGTCTCTGCTCCAAACATCTCTGGAACCTCTGTAAGGACAGTCGTTCCTCCTTGTGCTACAAGGAAATCAGAGAAATCGCCTAAAAGAGGATTGGCTGTTATTCCCGACAAACCATCTGATCCTCCACATTTTAAACCCAATCTTAACAATCCAAAAGGGAGAGGTTCTCGCCTATCTGTAACCATTAATGCATACAGTTCCCGCAATATAGTCATTCCATACTCAAGTTCATCATCCACCTCCTGGGTCACCATAAAACGAATACGCTCTTTATCATAATCTCCCAAGATTTTTTCAAAATCCGATGGTTGATTATTTTCACAGCCCAATCCTACAACCAATACAGCTCCCGCATTAGGATGGAGGACCAAATCCCTTAATATTTTACGAGTATTCTCATGATCATCCCCCAATTGTGAACAACCGTAATTATGTGGATATGCCACAACAGCATCTACATACTCACTTTCTATTTCATTTCTTATAAGAGCCGCTAATTTTTCCACTACACCATTCACACAACCGACAGTAGGGACAATCCATAATTCATTTCTAATACCAACATCTCCACTCTTTCTTCTATATCCTTGGAAAGTAAGACTTTCATCAAGAGAATATTCTGACTGATAGAAAGGATAAGGAGCATAACAATAATCTTCTATTCCTGATAATAATGTACAAATATTACGTTCCGAAACCCACATCCCTTTTTTTATATTCTCCAATGCCCGTCCTATAGGATAGCCATATTTAACCACTTTTTCGCCATCATCAATATCCTGTAAGGCAAATTTATGCCCCGCCGGGATATCATCAAGAAGAGTAATACGGGAACCATCCACCAACAACAATGTCCCTTGGCATATAGGCTCCAATGCTACTGCTACATTATCGTTACGATTAATCTTTATATATTTATCCATAAAAATTTCTTTATTGTTCTACTAAGGCTGTAACCGTAGCAAGCATTCCTTTATTATGAATAAGCTCAAGAAAAGCAGCAACTTGTTCCGCAAGCCCGGATATCTCCGTTAAGTCCTCACTCCAGATATCCTTATTTTTCAGTACAAGTACCGACAATTCTTTCATTGAGGTAGAATTTTCCCAAACATTTTTAATATAATCCACTATTGAAGAAGAATCATTAGGAACAATCGGAGTACCATCCGAGCGACTACCTCCCTTATAATACATGATAATTGCAGCCAACCCAAGAACAATGCCCTGAGGGAGGACGCCCTTTCGTTTCATATATTCTTTCAATCCAGGAAGATCTCTTGTTACAAACTTAGAACAAGCATTTAGCATAATAGAAGTTACCTGATGATCAATAAATGGATTAACAAATCTTTCCCACACACTATCAGCAAAATTCAAAAGTTCTTCTCGGGGTAAATCCAAAGTTTCTATCAATTCATCGTATATGATTTTATGGACATACTTTCCAATAATTTCATGTTGACAAGCATCTCGTACTATATCAATACCTGAGAGATAAGCCACTGGTGATAAAAGAGTATGAGGACCATTAAGTAAGGTAACTTTTCTTTGATGATACGGTTCTTCTGAAGGAACAAACAATACATTCAAACCACTCTGAGATGCAGGAAACTCCGTCGCAACACGTGAGGGAGCTTCTATAACCCATAGATGAAACGTCTCCCCTTGCACTACCATATTATCATCATATTGAATACTCTCTTTAATCTGCTTTATCTCTTTGTACGGAAATCCGGGAACAATACGATCTACCAATGTGGCATAAACACTACAAGAATTAAGAAACCATTGCTTAAATTCATTTCCTAAATTCCACAAATCGATATATTGTTCTATTATTCGTTTTAATTTATGTCCATTTAAAAATATCAATTCACAGGGAAATATGATAAGTCCTTTAGAAATATCTCCTTTAAAATAAACAAACCGATGATAAAGAAGTTGAGTAAGTTTACCCGGATATGAAGAAGCAGGTTTATCTTCAAAATGACAAGAAGGATCAAATGTTATGCCTGCCTCTGTCGTATTGGATATGACAAACCGAACCTCTGGTTGTTCCGCCAATTTCATAAAAGCGTCAAAATCAACATACGGATTTAATGCCCTACTAATAACGTCTATTAGTTTATAAGAATTAACAATTTTCCCCTTATCTATTCCTTGAAGATTAACATGATAAAGACAATCTTGTTTATTGAGAGAATCTATCATTCCTTTTTCAATAGGTTGAACAACCACTACGTTCCCATTGAAATCTGACTTTTCATTCATAGCAGCAATTATCCAGTCAACAAAAGCCCGAAGAAAATTCCCTTCTCCAAATTGGATAACTTTTTCCGGACGAATGGTTTTATTGGCGGTATGAACATTTAATTCTTTCATATATCACTAAATTTATATGGTTTCATACGAAAAAGAGATAGCTTAAATTCATCTCAAGATACTAAAATATTGCAGTTTCTTCAATATGTAACTCACATTTTCTATTCACACAGAATATTCGATAACCAACAGAAGTAACTTCATTCAAACATTTTAGACTATTTTTACATCATAATCACCTCAATAGTAAATATTTAAAACCTTACATCAAGATTACAAATATCTATATCCATTTGTTTTTGAAAATATTTATACCAAATTGTTTGGAAGGGAATTTTAAAAGCATTACCTTTGCTCCGTAAAAAATAAACGGGGTGTAGCGCAGTCCGGTTAGCGCACCTGCTTTGGGAGCAGGGGGTCCCAGGTTCGAATCCTGGTACCCCGACTAAAAAAGGTTATCTCTATATAAATAAGAGATA
>CASFOM010000223.1 GCA_949296295.1 uncultured Alistipes sp.
ATGGATTTATTTCCGAAAGAGTTGATTCTATATGCCGATGAAAATCAAATTTCTCAAGTAATAATCAATTTGATAAAAAATGGCATAGAAGCCATCGGAAATCGCTCCAATGGGAAAATATGGATGAAAGCTTATTGCGATTCTTATGAAAACATATTAATAGAAATCGGAAATAATGGAACCCCCATTGCTCCTGCTATTGCCGAGCAAATGTTTATTCCTTTTTTTACTACAAAAAAAGACGGTTCTGGAATAGGACTCAGTATTTCTCGAAAAATTATGAGAATGCATGAAGGGAGTATCAAACTAAAATTATCCAATGAACAGGAAACCATTTTTATTTTGACCTTCAAATAACTCTATTCTTATATCAATATATTTTTGTGAACAGAAAATGAATAAGATATGGAGTTTTATCCTGTTCTAATTCCAAGAAAAATTTTATTTTTGCACTTGAAAAATTTTTCTCATTAAATTATAAACCATGAAAAAACTAAGAGCAGCCGTAGTAGGTTACGGTAATATCGGTAAATATGTCATTGAAGCTCTTGAAGCTGCTCCCGATTTTGAAATTGCAGGAATCATCCGTCGTAATGCTAACGTCGTACCTGCTGAATTATCTGCATATCCTGTCGTTACTTCCATAGAACAACTGCAAGACGTGGATGTCGCTATTTTATGTACTCCTACTCGAAGCGTTGAAGAAAATGCCTCCAAAATTCTGGCATTAGGAATAAATACCGTTGACAGTTTCGATATTCACACAGGGATTGTAGATTTACGGAGCCGGCTCGATGCAATAGCAAAAAAACACAATGCTGTTTCAATTATTTCTGCAGGATGGGATCCCGGTAGCGATTCCGTTGTGCGGGCTTTATTGGAAGCTTGCGCGCCTAAAGGAATTACCTATACCAACTTCGGGCCCGGAATGAGTATGGGGCATACTGTAGCTGTGAAAGCTATCGAAGGGGTAAAAGCCGCTCTTTCTATGACCATTCCTACGGGTACCGGAATACATCGGAGAATGGTTTACATCGAATTAAAAGACGGATACGATTTTAAAGAAGTGGCTCAAAATATTAAAAATGACGATTATTTCGCTCACGATGAAACTCATGTCATGCAAGTAGATTCTGTCGATAACCTTTTAGATATGGGACACGGTGTGAATTTGGTTCGGAAAGGAGTATCCGGGAAAACACAAAATCAACGATTCGAATTCAACATGAGCATAAATAATCCTGCGGTAACGGCTCAAGTATTGGTCTCTACGGCCCGGGCTTCCATGAAACAAAAACCTGGAGCATATACTCTAATTGAAATCCCGGTTATTGATTTATTGGCAGGAGAACGCGAAGAATTAATCAAACATTTGGTATAAAATAAGCATATTGATAAAATGCCTACCATATTAAAGGGGTTGTGGTAAAACGAACTTGCCACAACCCCTTAGCTTTAAAATAAACTTTATTCGTATTCCCTATTTTTTCCCTAATTTACTTTCAACCTCTTCCTTGGATAGTTGTCGTGTACAAAAGAACCAATCATAACAATGTATTTTCCCTGATTTGTCCTCTACTCGTTCTTTCGCTACTCCACAAGAACCTGCAGTAGGAACTATCACTTCATCTCCAGGACGCCAATCTGCGGGTAGTGCTACACCAAAATTATCCGTTGTCTGCAACCCTATTAATACCCTTTTGATTTCATCAAAATTACGACCTAAGGAAAGAGGATAATACATGATTGTTCGAATAATATTTTTCGGATCAATAAAGAATACGGCTCGTACTGCAGAAGTCTCACTCTCTCCCGGTTGAATCATTCCATACTGTTTCGCTATCTTCATGGAGACATCATCAATCAAAGGAAACTGAATCTCAATTCCACTCATCCCCTTATAATCAATCTTATCCTTAATCGTCCGAAGCCATGCTATATGGCTGTACAAACCATCTACCGACAATCCGATTAACTGACAATTAAGTTGTTCAAACTCTTGAGCCATCTTTCCAAAAGTCATGAATTCTGATGTACATACGGGAGTAAAATCTGCGGGATGACTAAATAAAATTTTCCATTTCCCTTTAAAGTCTTCCGGGAAATTAATTTTACCTTGTGTCGTCACTGCTTCAAAGGATGGAGCTTTTTCACCAATTCTTGGCATTACGTTAATTTCGTTTTCCATAATACTGTTTTTTTAATGAGTAATTGTTTTTTTTATTTTGTACAAAAATGGCGCCTACGTCATTATTAATCCAACAGATATATACTATCTTTGTATAGATAATATCTATAAATATGACTCTACAACAATTAGAATATATTATTGCTTTAAATCGTTATCGGAATTTTGTCCGAGCTGCTGAAGCCTGTCATATCGCACAACCAACGCTTAGTGCTATGATTCAAAAATTGGAAGATGAGCTGGGGGTTAAATTGTTTGACAGAAGCAAACATCCGGTCGCACCTACAGAAATAGGGGTACGGATCATCCGGCAGGCAGAAAATGCTTTGTCCGAAACCCTCAGAATCAAAGAAATGATACAAACAGAGAGTGAAACTCTGAACGGGACTCTTCAATTGGGAATCATTCCAACGGTAGCGCCATACATCGTACCGGAATTTATCCGATACTTCTCTTCCGATTATCCAAATATAGTTTTGAATATCAGCGAAATGAGAACGGAAGCAGCTATCAGACAGCTACGAAACGGAAACATAGACATAGCGATTCTATCCACTCCTTTAAACGAATCGGATTTATTGGAAATTCCTTTGTATTATGAGAGATTCATGGCCTATTTTTCTTCTGAAAAACCGGTTCAGGAATCTTTATCGGTAGAAGATTTACCGGTAAAGCATTTATGGATATTGCAGGAAGGACATTGTTTCCGAAATCAACTATTCAATTTTTGCCAACTATCAACACATAGTGAATATCATAAAATTTATGAAGCTGGCAGTATTACTACTTTAATCAATATTGTAGATAAAAATGGAGGATGGACCATAATTCCGGAACTGCATTTACCTTTTCTGAATGAGGCTCAACGGAAAAAGGTCCGGGAAATAGAGGCTCCCCCTGCTGTTCGAGAGATATCCATACTGATTCGGCAAGATTATATTCGGGAACGAATATTGAATGCCGTAGCAGATACGATAAAAAAAATTGTTCCTCTCAGGATGATTGACAAACGATTGAAAAATTTTTCCATTCGGCTTTAAAAATAACAGCATAATTTACTTTATTAAGTGTTGTAAAAAAGTTCTTGTTTTCCTTATTTAACGAACCGAAAAAATAAAGGTAGAAATACTTTGGGACGGAA
>CASFOM010000224.1 GCA_949296295.1 uncultured Alistipes sp.
AGGCTTCACGATCCAGTAAATGTTCCAAATCGGACATTTCCAACATTTCAATTTTTTGTATTTCATGAGAAGTACGGAATCCATCGAAGAAATTAACGAAAGGAATACGTGATTTCAAAGCTGTCAAATGAGCTACAGCAGACAAATCCATAACTTCCTGAACACTGCCTGAAGCCAACATGGCAAATCCCGTTTGGCGAGTAGCCATAACATCTTGATGATCTCCAAAAATAGACAATGCCTGTGCCGCTAATGCACGAGCGGAGACATGGAATACTCCCGGCAACAATTCTCCAGCAATTTTGTACATATTCGGAATCATCAGCAACAATCCCTGAGATGCTGTAAATGTACTGGTTAATGCACCTGATTGTAAAGAGCCGTGAACAGCACCTGCTGCACCTGCTTCTGACTGCATTTCCACTACTTTTACTTGTTGTCCGAAAATGTTTTTTCGTCCATTTGCCGACCATTCATCGACGTATTCTGCCATAGTTGATGACGGGGTGATAGGATAGATAGCAGCTACTTCGCTAAACATATAAGCAATATGTGCCGCGGCGTAGTTCCCATCACAAGTGATAAACTTTTTCTCTTTTGCCATTGTCTTGTAAAATAATTATATAATTGTTTTTTACTTTTAATTTCCCCTCTGTAAATTTTATCAGGCAAAGATAATAAAAAACCCTAAACGACAGCATGGTTTTACGAAAAAAAGTATTGTGAATAAAGTAACAAAAATAGCCGGCACAAGTCGTGCCGGCCACCCTTCTACTATGAAAAAATTAAAATACAACACTGGATGGGTCTTCACAGATTTATCCTTCGTGCATAATACAAACGGAACGAATCATTTATTATTGTGTACTTTTTTATTTTTTTGTTCAAAGATTTTCTCTCATCTATGTAAACCATTGATTTAAAAGCATAATAAAGCAATAAAAAAAACAAAAAACGATAAATTCAATAGATTTTCTTATCTTTCTTGAATATTGAATTTTCTTCATACATTTAAAAACAGATAAAATTATGTTCATTTACACCTGATTTTCGAAACCAACAGAAAGATTTATGAATAAATACAAGCATAGATTTAAATTCACTCAAATCAATCCAAATAATATTTTATCTATATAACTAAAGTATAAATGCTGTTATATTATTTAGATATTGTAAAAACATCAATTTCTGTATTTTTTATAAACATGCTCTAAAATGACAAGGAGATGTGTGCCCGATTTTAAAATTAGACACACATCTCCTTCTATATTACAAGCTACTTTTTCTTATTTATTGACACGTTCCGGATATAAATCATTCCACCAGGAATCATCCCCTTGCAACCAACGAGCAAACCATGCCATAATGGAATTTTGCCATAATAACCGTTTGGGATAATCTGCAATATAGTGATTTTCTCCTTCTACCTGGATAAATTCAACTGTACGACCTAATAATTTAAGTGCATTATACAACTGAATACTCTCCCCTATAGGAACATTCGTATCTACTGTTCCATGCAATAACAACAACGGAGTAGTAATTTTATCTGCATTGAAAAGCGATCCCTGACGTGTGTATAAATCAGGATTATTCCATGGTTGACTCTCTGCGGCAGCTACTGAATTATATGAATACCCCCAATAACCTTCTCCCCAGTAACTGGTCACATTACTAATTCCTGCATGAGACACGGCTGCTGCAAACAATTTGGTTTTTGTTTGTAGATATTGTGTCATAAAACCTCCATATGAAGCACCCAAACAACCAATACGTGTAGAATCAACAAAGGGATGAGCTTCACAAAACCGACGAGTACCTTCTATAATTTCATCTGCCGTACGTTTTCCCCATGCATTGACATGACGAGCAGAAAACTCTTGACCAAATCCGATAGTCCCACTTGGATTAATTACATACACCACATAATTTCGTGAAGCAAAAAGTTGTGCAGCATATGTATTCTCCATACTCCGTTCCGTAGGTGTCGTTCCTCCATAATAATATACAATCAACGGATATTTTTTATTGGAATCAAAATCAGGAGGCAAACACTTGAATCCTTTGATTCTTGTTCCATCGGCTGTCTGAAAACTCCATTCTTCAACCTCTCCCAACGCAATTTCATCCAACGTTTCTTTCATGGGACTGGATAATAATTCCGAACGTTTTTTCTTCACATCATATAAATAGGATTGTGTAGAAGAAGAAGCACTAATACCGATGTAAGATGCCTGTAATCCTTCCGAAGCCAAAGAAAAACGAGTTATAACATCTCCATTAAGCGGTAATAATTCAAAAGATTTTTTATGGGGATGATAGCGGTAAATATGACGACAATCTTCATCGGCTGTACTAAAGTAAATACATTCATCCTGACTGTTCCATTGTAAGAAATTCACACTGGGAGCAAAATCTCGGGTAATCGGAGTAATTTCTTTCGTTGACCGATTCATTATAAAAGCCTGTTTGTCATAATCATTGGCAATAGGTTCTTTTCCACAATTCTTCCCTATTTTATTAAATGCCTCAGGGCTTGCAGTTAAAACAATTTGTGTCCCATCAGGAGAAAAATGGGCGTCTCCTAAAAAAGGTTCTTCTTTTATAAGCGTATCTACTACCCACGTTTCCAGATTCATACAGTACAAAGAGCCTAATCTGAACGGACGTTGTGTAATTAATCTTTTAGAAGAAGAAAATAATACCCATTTCCCATCTCTTGAAACATCCATTAAAGAAGTACTCTGAGTACCAGAAGTCAAACGTTCATTCACTCGTGTAAGCAAATCATAACGAGAAATGAACCATCTATTCTTAGAGCCCGGAACCCGATCATCCGGATGGTTGATCCGTTTTAAAGGACCAGCATCAGAAGGTATTTCCTCATTAGGAAAATAAAATAAGGCTGTTTCGTCAGGAGACCAAGAAAAGCTACCATCAGGAATGGACTCAGCCAAAAGACAATCTTCCATAGTAGCAGGATTGATGGTCCGGATATTACGCCCTACTGCTGCTGTAACCGTATAATATAATTTTTCACTACGAGGCATCCATGCCAATCCTGATTTTCCTGTATCAAAACGAGCAATAGTATCACCTGTCTCGGTTTCTGACAATATAATATAACTTTCAGAACGATCCAAACTATGATAATCCCGATAAAAGGTCAACAAATATTTTCCTGATGGAGAAATAGATACATTGGTTACTCTATTCCCAAAAACAGTATTGGGCAACAAATATCTTTTTTGAATAGAGGGTCCCCAGACAACTTGAGCAGAAGAATCCTTCTTCTCTTTGACAAATGCAGTTTTTAATGCAGAAGCTGACTTATCTTCCGGTCTCGACAATAATTTCACCGTAATTTCATAAGTAACTTCCGGTTCCATGCGTAACGCTGTTTCACAGACTCCAGAATCATCACGTTTATCCTGAATCGCAGTCTTTTCACTTTTTTTCTCTCCATTCACATATACTTCTATTCTGGAAGGTGTAGTAAATTTCAATTTTCCTTGAAGGAACCGATCCGAACGTATATTGAAATTCAACAAATACAACATTCCCGTTTTTTCGGGTATCGGAAAAGAAACAAATCCTGAGGTATCTGCGCAAATTGTATCAGCACACTCCCTGTCAAATAAGACAGGTACCTGAGTCTTCATCAATATCGCTGCCTCATCAATTTTTTTATTTTTCACATCTACGGTATCATTAAGTACAGGAACCCTCACCGGTGTCTTAAAGGTTCGGAATACAGAAATGACATCCTCAGAATATACTTGGGAAATACCTCCCCAAAGCATTACCGACAAACATAACAATACATTCTTCATATCCAAGTCAATATAGGTTTATATCTTATTTTCTGATTTATTGATTATTTTTTAACAAACGGGACAATAATTCTTGATTCATCGCTACCAATCTTTCATTGGAACAAGTCAGTCGGGCATTTGTTTCAATTAACCGATCTATTATTTTTTTCCACTCTTTTTCTTCTGACAACGGCTGACTTTCTGAAGTAGAACCGGATTTCTCCTCAGAATCCGGGAACAAAGAGACCCCTTGTTCTGAAATGTCATCCAATAACATATTTCCATTTCCCGTCATTAGCCAATGCTTATTTATAAAAGGATATTGACCAATAATTTGATTTGCTTTTTTTTCATTGAGAATTTTGGGAGCATTGTTTACATAACCATTTCCCAATTGGCATCCCATCTCAAATTGGCGAACGCTAATACCCAAATAATCAACTATTTTCCGCAATCTTTCTTCCGTATTCATGATTACAATGTTTCGGCAAAGATAACGTATAAATAGGATAAAAACATCGAAATAAATAAAATGTAAATTTGAGGATATCGGAAGGATTATTGTTAATTATTTCTTACATTTGAACGTACAACTGACTCGTTATGAAAAGAATTTTTTTTGTTGTCT
Source organism: uncultured Alistipes sp. (assembly GCA_949296295.1). Lineage (GTDB taxonomy): Bacteria > Bacteroidota > Bacteroidia > Bacteroidales > Rikenellaceae > CASDZK01. The sequence goes on from CASFOM010000224.1 coordinate 4,444, forward strand.
TATTTTTTCTAATTTTAAAAGGATATTCCTGGGGACAGTCTGTGACTCCTATTCCATTTGGAGATTTTGAACAATGGACAGTCCGAATAATCAAAGAGTCCGGTATTATTGGAGGAAATACCCGGACATTATATATGATTGCCCCAACGGATACCATTATAGGTCATAAGGATTATAAACCTTCTCCTCTATCTCAATGGGGAAGTTCAAACGCTTTGGCCAATGTAGCGGGTATTATTAAAACCAGCGTAACCGTATTCCCTGAGAAACGAGAAGATGGAGGATATTGTGCCCGTATGGACACCCAATTAGCCCAATGCAAGGTGCTGGGTATGATAAACATAACGGTTCTTGCATCAGGGAGTATTTTCCTCGGACAAATTGACGAGCCCATCAAAAGTGCCAATGATCCCATGAGTAAAGTAGCCATGGGAGTACCTTTTCAAGGACGTCCCAAAAATCTGATTTTTGATTATAAAGCCAAAATATCGGAAGATTCGGTAGTTACCCGAGCAAAAATCACCTCCTATTCTGAAATTCCCGGACGAGATAAGGCTTCTGCCTTTATCTTATTACAACAACGTTGGGAAGACAAACAGGGGAATATATATGCGAAACGCATCGGAACCGGGAAGGAGTTGTTCGACCAATCAACCGACCAGTGGGTAAACGGACACAAAATCCCCGTTCTTTATGGAAATATTACCTCACATCCAACTTATAAAAATTATATGAATCTGTTACCGGAAGAGACCACTTATTACGCCCGTAATAGCCGAGGAAAGATGGTTCCTGTACGGGAAGTCGCATGGGGAAATGGTGACGAGCCCATAACCCACATGATTCTTATGTTCTCATCGGGTTGTTTGGGAGCTTATGTAGGAGCATTAGGAAACTCTTTTTGGATAGATAACGTACAGTTGGAATATTAATTTAATTTATCATGTCATACAGTTGTTTTTCTACTTTTTTAATAATCATGGCACTGGTCGCCTTAGTGGTGTTTATCGCCTTATATTTCGTTAAAGCAGGATATGGTATTTTCTTTACCAAACAGTGGGGGCCTTCAGTAAGAAACAGATGGGGATGGATATTGATGGAAGCTCCCGTTTTTATTGCCATGTGTTTCTTCTGGTTCTTTTCCGAACGTCGTTTTGAACCGGTATGTTTATGTTTTTTTATTTTTTTTCAGTTACATTATTTACAAAGATCCTTTATTTTTCCTTTTCTGATTAAAGGGAATAGTCGAATGCCTCTTTCCGTTATATCTATGGGCATCATATTCAATATCCTAAATGCCTGTATGCAGGGTGGTTGGATATTCTATATATCTCCAGCTGACAGGTACTCTCCGGAATGGTTTACTACACCCCAATTCTGGATAGGGACACTATTGTTTTTCGGAGGAATGTTTATTAACATTCAATCCGATAGCATTATCCGACGTTTAAGAAAACCTGGGGATAGTAAACATCATATTCCTTACGGAGGGATGTTCAAATATGTTTCTTCTGCCAACTATTTCGGTGAAATTGTTGAATGGACAGGATTCGCTATTCTTACCTGGTCTTGGGCGGGAGCTGTTTTTGCTTGGTGGACTTTTGCCAATCTGACACCTCGGGCAGCAGCTATTTATAACCAATATGAAGCCATGTTTGGAGAAGAGTTCCGCAAAACGAACCGAAAACGTATCATACCATTTATTTACTAACTTAAACAATTAAAAACAGTTATGTTCAATAACGAAGAATCAATCTTGTTTACACCAGCGAAAATCGGACCGCTTACTTTAAGAAACAGAACAATACGGGCTGCCGCATTTGAAGGAATGTGTGATGGAAATGCACCTACTGATTTATTGTACAATTATCATCGCAGCGTAGCAGCAGGCGGTATAGGAATGACTACTCTTGCTTATGCTTCCGTCACCCGAAACGGACTGTCTTTTCCTCATCAGTTATGGTTACGAAAAGAAATATTGCCAGGGTTACGGCGTATCACAGATGCCATACATGCAGAAGGGGCCGCTGCTTCCATACAAATTGGTCATTGCGGGAATATGTCAAAGAAAAGTATGGCAGGTTGTTTACCTATTTCTGCTTCTTCGGGTTTTAATCTTTATTCGCCTACTTTTTGCCGGGGGATGCGTCCTTCAGAAATAACCGATATGGCAAAATCTTTTGGGAATGCTGTCCGTTTGGCTCAAGAGGCAGGCTTTGATGCTGTAGAAGTTCATGCAGGACATGGATACCTGATCAGTCAATTTCTATCACCATATACCAATAAGCGAAAAGATGATTTCGGAGGTTCCTTGGTCAATAGAATGCGCTTTATGCGTATGGTTATGCAGGAAGTAATGGAAGCGGCAGGAACAGATACGGCCGTTTTGGTAAAAACAAATATGCGCGACGGATTCAAAGGAGGAATAGAGATTGAAGAAGCTTTGGAGATTGCACGCACCCTTGAACAAGATGGAGCCCATGCTTTGATTCTTAGCGGAGGCTTTGTTAGTAAAGCGCCCATGTATGTAATGCGAGGAGCCATGCCTATCCGTACATTGACTTATTACATGCACAATTTAGGATTGAAAATAGGAGTTCGTATGGCCGGACGTTTCATGATTCCAACAGTTCCTTTTCAAGAAGCTTATTTCTTAGACGATGCCTTAAAATTCAGAGAAAACCTAAAATTACCGTTGGTATATGTTGGAGGATTGGTTTCCCGGGACAAAATAGAAGAAGTTTTAAATAAAGGTTTTGAATTTGTAAGTATGGCTCGGGCTTTAATCAATGATCCGGCTTTTGTGAATCGGATGAAAGAAGGGGGGAATATTCGGTGTAACTGCAAACATGTCAACTACTGTATCGCCCGTATGTATTCAAGAGAGATGGCTTGTCATCAACATATTAGTAACTTACCATGTAGTATCCAAAAAGAGTTGAGTCGAGTAAAATAATGACCATGAAAGCAGAAGATAAATGGGCTTTGGTTACGGGAGGCTGTTCCGGTATTGGGAAAGAATATTCCTGTCAGTTAGCTCATATAGGATACAATTTGGTAATAGTCAGCAACGACAAAGTTCGTATTGAAGCTACGGCAGAACAACTACAACAACAATACGGAATATCGGTAATCCCTTTAGAAATGGATTTATCCAATCGGGAAGCTGCATATCAACTATTTCAATTTTGTGAAGAAAAGCAACTCTTTATTGAAGTATTAATTAATAATGCAGGTATCTTTTCCTTTAATGATATAACGAAAACTCCGTTTTCAAAAGCGGAAACCATGTTGGGTTTACATATGCTTACCCCTACCCTGTTATGTCGTTTATTCGGGGAACGAATGCAGCAGAGAAAATTCGGATATATTTTAAATATGTCTTCTTTATCCGCCTGGATGCCTATGCCTGGAATTGCACTCTATGCTGCGACTAAATCTTACCTATATGTTTTTAGTCAAGCTCTTCGGCATGAACTTCGGGAATCCGGAGTAGGAGTAACGGTCGTTTGTCCGGGAGGAATTGCTACCGGATTATATGGTTTACCCGAAAAATACAGAAACCTTGGAGTTAAACTTGGTGTTTTGATGACAACAAATCGAATGGTAAAAATAGCTTTACGCGGTATGTTTCGGAAAAAAGGGAAAGTCATTCCTGGATTGATCAATCGGCTGTTCCTTCCCTTAGTCTCTCTTTTACCAGATACGATGATCGGATGGATAAGAAAGAAATTGATGTGTTATGAACATTAAAACAGTTATTGTAACAGGAGCCAGTGGCAGTATTGGGAAAGAAATTGTACGAAATTTAGCAATAAACGGCTACCGGGTAATTCTTGCTTGTCGGAATTTAGAAAAAGGGAATCGAGTAATTGAGGAATTAAAGTCAACTTGTTCTCAAGAGCTATTGTTACCCTCAACATTAAATTTAGCTTCGGTACATTCCATACTGAAATTTATTGAATCCTTACAAAAAAGAAATGAATCCCCAGATATTCTGATTAACAATGCTGGAATCATGTGTAAATATTACACACAAACAGAGGATAAAATAGAAACAACCTTAGCCACGAATTATTTAGGTCCATATTTATTAACACGGTTGCTTTTACCTCTTATGAATCCGGCTCAGAAACAAATCATCAATACGATTTCATGTACTTGCCGAATTGGTAACATATCCCGGAATTTTTTTGAAATAACGCCACAGAATTATGGACGTTTCAAGGTTTACGCCAATTCCAAACTTGCTTTGTTGTTATTTTCTCAAGAAATCTTATCAAGATATGCAATACAAAACGTTCATGTAGCTGTCGCTGACCCAGGAGTTGTTAATACTCCCATGATTACCATGCAGGCATGGTTTGACCCTTTAGCGGATATTTTATTCAGACCTTTCATCAAAACACCGCAACAAGGGGCACAAGCCATATTATCTGCCGTCAATGATACCTCCCATTCTCAAAATTTATTCATTCATTACAGTAAGAGAAGAAAAGAAATCTCAAAATCTTTAGGTAATTGTTTCGATACAAAATGGCTTTGGGAAGCTACAGAACAGTTATGTTATTCTCAATTCGGAATACGATTCCCCGGTTTATAAAAGGATTATTTTTTAAAGCATCGAAAAGCAATATATATTATTACAAAAGGAGGTATGCAATCATAAGATTCAACATACCTCCTTTATAATATATTCCAAGAACCAATAATAAGAATAA
>CASFOM010000225.1 GCA_949296295.1 uncultured Alistipes sp.
CGGGAGGTTCATCCAAATCCGAAACTGCTGCACCTACCGCTATCTTAATGGTTTCCGCCGTACGATCCCCTATCTTTATATTATGCTGCTGACGCATATAGGTCTGAATATCCTCGGTAAAAACATCTCCCGCAACATTGATACTCTCACTGCATACAATACCTCCCAACGAGATAACAGCTATTTCCGTAGTACCTCCTCCTATATCTACAACCATGTGTCCCATCGGAGCCTCTACATCCAATCCAATCCCCAATGCTGCTGCCATAGGTTCGTATATCAAATAAACCTCACGACCACCTGCTTCTTCTGCTGAGGTACGAACTGCACGAATCTCTACGTCCGTACTCCCTGACGGGATACAAATAACCATCCGCAACGACGGGGCAAACATGCTTTTCGATTTTATCATCTTAATCATGCCCCGAATCATCAGACCTGCCGCATTAAAATCAGCAATAACCCCATCCCGCAACGGACGAATAGTCTTGATATCCTGATGTGTCCGACCATGCATCATACGGGCTTTCTTACCTATCGCTATCAATTTTCCCGTATGTTGATCCAACGCTACAATGGAGGGTTCGTCCACGACAATCTTATCATTGTGTATAATCAATGTATTGGCCGTTCCCAAATCCATTGCAATTTCTTGCGTGAGCAAAGAAAATAATCCCATTTTATGCAGATTTTTATTCCTTGATTAATAAATAATTTCTCTTTAATGCTTGAAATGGCGCAACGACGTAAAGACCATCGCCATATCATGGGCATTACAATAGTCTATACTTTCGTTATCCCGTACAGAACCGCCCGGCTGAATCACTGCCGTAATGCCTGCTTCATGAGCTATCTCTACACAATCACCGAACGGGAAGAAGGCATCCGATGCCATCACTGCTCCATGTAAATCAAAACCAAAAGACTGTGCTTTCGCTATCGCCTGACGAAGGGAATCTACCCGAGAGGTCTGACCTACACCACTTGCAAACAACATACCGTCCTTGGCCAATACTATCGCATTACTTTTCGAATGTTTTACCAATTTATTGGCAAATATCAAATCGGCTCTCTCTTTTTCGGTAATTTCTTTCCGGGTAACACTGGTCATCTCACTGTCAATACCTCCCACTTTCAAATCCCGTTGCTGAACAGCCACTCCATTCAATAAAGAACGCATCTGAACGGTAGAACGAGGAGACTCCTTCAACCGCAAAATAATCCGGTTCTTCTTGCTTTTCAATATATCCAACGCTTCTGATGCATAGGAAGGAGCCAATATCACTTCAAAAAACAGTTTGTTAATCTCTTCTGCCGTTGGAACATCAACCTCACGATTACAAATCAAGACTCCGCCGAAAGCAGAAACGGGGTCGCCCGCCAATGCATCTTTCCAGGCTTCCAGCAAGGTGGGACGTGTGGCTACACCACAAGCGTTATTATGTTTTAATATGGCAAAGGTCGGAGCTTCAAATTCTGCCATTAAATTTAACGCAGCATCAATATCCAACATGTTGTTGTAAGAAATCTCCTTCCCGTTCAACTTCTCAAACAGTTCATCCAAGTTTCCATAGAATACCGCCTTTTGATGCGGATTTTCTCCGTAACGCAACGGAGTACTGTGATCATAACTTTCACGAAATACATCAATCCCTTCTTCCTGATTGAAATATTTGAATATGGCCGTATCATATGATGAGCTAACAGAAAAGGCATACGCTGCAAAACGACGACGGTCCGATTCTGAAAGGGCCCCTCCGTTCTTCTGTAATTTTTCCAACAGCTCCGCATATTGATTTTTGGAGGCTACAATAGCCACATCCTTATAATTCTTTGCTGCCGCACGTATCAAAGAAATACCGCCTATATCTATTTTCTCTATAATAGCCTGATGATCGGCACCACTTTTCACCGTTTCTTCAAACGGATAAAGGTCCACGATAACCAAATCTATTTCCGGAATAGCATACTCTACCAATTGTCGTTCATCACTTTCATTTCCACGGCGAGCCAAAATACCGCCAAAAACTTTAGGATGAAGCGTTTTTACCCGTCCCCCTAAAATAGACGGATAACCCGTAAGATTCTCAACAGCTTCTGCCTTGTATCCCAAACCTTCTATAAATTTCAAGGTTCCTCCCGTAGAATAAATCGTTACGGAATTTTCTGCTAAACATTTAATAATTTCTTCCAATCCGTCTTTATAGAAAACGGAAATCAATGCGCTCTTTATCTTTTTCACGGTATATAATAATTACTTAAATTCTACAACACTTGAATACTAAAAGGGAAGATCTCCTGAATCATCCACCGGCGTATAATTCTCATCCAAAAGGTCATTCCCCGCAGAAAATGGCTTCGTATCCACAGAAACACCATCCAAAGGAGGCAGTGGAGCCATAGGAGGCAGTGAATCGGATGCCGGTGCCGCCGGTTTTTCTATTTTCCAGGCATTGACATTCGTGTACCATTTCCCATTAAATTCCCTGGACTCTACATTGAAATAAACCTTTACCAACTCTCCTACGGATAATGACGATACCATCTGAACGCGATCGCCCATAAATCCAACGCATAGCTTCCGATTAAATTCCGAAGGTATCTCAAATATAACTTCTTGTTTGGTCCATGCTCCCCGTGCCGATTGGCCCGATATCGGAGGCAATATTTTTGTGACGAGTAGGTCTAACTCCATGATTTCCCCTTATTTTTACGTTTTAATCAACAAAGATAAATATAATTGACGAGATAAAGAAATTTGACTCCATAAAATTGGTCACTTCCCGAAAAATTTTACGAACATTTTTGACTGACGACAACCCCGAATTTCATAAAGCCATACTGAAAAAACAACGAAAGTTAAATCAAAAATATCTGTTAAACTTCCCTTTCCGTTTTCTTCCTTCCCGAAACTTTTTATCCCTTTTCAAAAAATAAATTTCTAAAAAGTCCATTCAAACCCGACAAAGTTCCCATATTCATTCTCTGAATCCCTTTTATGCTCATTACGGTCTGTTAAACAAAGAGACTGACCAAAAGAGGTGATTTTATCTTCTGGAGAATTGGATTTTGAATTCGCTCTCGGATAGGGATACGAATAAAATAACTCCGGAAACTTTAAATCACAACTTTTAGTCAGTCTCTTTTTAGTCAGTCTTTTTTAACCCTAAGTTTTACACGCTTACAGCGGAGAAATTTTGGCGACAAATCCTCCTCGTGCATTCATCCGAACGGCAAGACGTTCTCCTCCCTCCACCGTATCCTCTTCATTGGCCGTCAAACAGGGTTGTTCTGCAACATCCATAACACTTAAAACCCTGTATTGTTTCTTATTATCTAAAAACGATAATGCCAATTCAAAATCTTGCGGAGCCTTCGTCATCCCCGCAACATACCAAACATCTCCGCTTCTCCTCGCAAAAAGAACAAGCTCGCCTATCTCACTTGGAGGCAATACCACTGTCTCATCCCAAACAACCGGCATCGACACGATAAAATCCCGATTCGGACTCTGCGCAATCTCCTCCGGATGGGCGGCCAAACACAATAACGGGGATGAATAAACAACAGCACTCGCCAACTGATGAGCCATCGTGGTCCCATTCATCTGCCCCGGATTCATCATCAAAGGAGTAGCATCGCCATGTCCTGCCAAAAGACGGGTAAAAGGAAGGGTCACATTACAATCGGTACTTACTCCATATTCATACCCCTTAATGCCTTCCCGGCACATCTCATTGGGATAACTCCTGTTCAATCCCGTAGGCTTGTTGCATCCGTGGAAATTAATCATCAATCCATATCGGGCCGCTTCCTCCAAGGTCTCCTGGTAGTATTTAGTAATTTCCTGCGATTCACTATCAAAGAAATCTATTTTCAATCCGACAATCCCGGTCTCTTTACATTTTTGAAAAAACGCAGCCCGTCTTTCCGGGGTCTGTATCCCCGGAATACCATTTCTGTCCGGATAAGCCTTCCATGCCCAAATCTTTACTCCTCGTTCTGAAGAATAATCCACAAGTTCCTTCATCAGAGCCCATCCGTCTTTTTCTCCTTCCTGCCAACTGCTCCAACCCTCATCGACCAGATTGTATTCAATACCCAATTCTCCTGCCAATGCAGAAAACTTTTTCATATTCTCAAAAGAAACACCCGTACCGGTAAGCCAACTCCATACACATTTACCCGGATGCAACCAACTTTCCGAATGCTCGAAAAGTTCCGGGGAAGCACTGTCTGACAAGGCCGTAATCTCATCATTATTGACCAAATCATTCAATGAACCAACCAAAACCACCCGCCAAGGAGTATGGATATCTCCCGACAAGACGGTCGCTCCATCCAACCGGGAACGAAAAGTCCCCTGTTCAGTTACCTCCAGTGACATACCCGCAAAATTACTCAAATCAGACTCGGTTATGGCCGCATAAAAATCCTGATCAGGGTATTTCAATACGACAGGTGGACCGGCCAACTGTCCTTCCGACAATGCTGACACATCATACAATTGATAATCTCCTTCATAATACCGGACATTCCCCTGCAACCATACTTTCGTTTCCGCAGGAAGGGAAAACTCCGTAAAATCCCCTATGGAAACCGTATCCTTTCCCGGCTTTAAGTAACGGAACGCAATCCCGCCATTAAATGCACGTACTTCCAAAAAAGATTCCGGGAAAGTATCGGAAACAATTTTATAGAGAACACGATGATACTGTTCTTCCGCAAAAGCATGACCGCCCAAAACCTCATACGAAACCGTTTCCCGGCTCTTGTCCTGAACTTTTATCTCCTCTACACGACTCCCGTACTGAATTCCTGAAACAGACCAACACATATCGGAATAATCCAAAACAAGTGTCGTATCTTTAAATATCCGGTAAGACAAAACACCTTCCCGAACGCCCAACTCCATAGAAAGGGAACCATCGGGAGACGTTACCCGGCATTCATTACGAACACATGACATCAATGAAAAGAAGAATAAAACGGAAAGGTAAAAGACACCCTTATTTTTCATAACACATGCTCCCTTCCTTTTATTTACTTACCACTTCTACGGTTCCTGCTCGCAATCCTTCACTCTCCGCCTTAATCAATATCGGCCCTTTCTCCCCTTTTTTCGCCTTCACGATAACTAAGGCCAATCCGTTAAAAGCATTCCGTTCATGACTTTGGAAAGAGGTAAAATCAATGGGATTACCATTATCCGTAGAGACAATCTCTCCTGCTCCTTCTACCGTAAACTTAATCAGTGGATTCGTCCTCGGAACCGTATTCCCTCGCTTATCCTGAACAGATACCGTAACAAATACCAACTCGGAATCCGCTCCTGATATCTCCTGACGATCAGCGGAAAGGGACAAAGCAACGGCTTTCCCCGTTGTCCGAATCTCCGCTTCCGACCACTTTTTACCATCCTTGTACGAAACAGCCTTGACTACACCCGGTTCATACTTTACGCTGTCCCAAACCAATCGGAAATCTTCTCCCGGCTTCTTCACCTTTCTTCCCTGACTCTTCCCGTTGACAAACAACTCAACCTCTGTTCCCGAGGTATAAACATGTACCGGAGTAATTTCGCCTTCCCTACCCGGCCAATTCCAGTGAGGAAGGATATGCGTCATCGGATAATCCGGACGCCACTGCGATTGATACAGATAATACCGGTCTTTGGGGAAACCCGCCAAATCAATAATACCAAAATAACTGCTCCGAGAAGGAGGGGTATTTTTCCGAAGCGTATCCAAAGCGGCTTCCAACTCCTTCTGCTTGCTTGGGTCGTTCCTGAAATTCAACAAATTGGTAGCATCCGAATTATACGGTGTAGGTTCACCCAAATAATCAAAACCGGTCCACACATATTCTCCTAATAAATGGGGATATTTGGCCAGAATTCTGAATTGGGTATCAGGAGAACAACCCCAGCCGGGAGAAGCTCGGTCATAAGAAGTGATTTGCCAATTTTCATAATCTGTTCCGAAGAAATATTCCCCCCGGGAAGAGACACAAGAAGAGGTTTCACTCCCTATCGTCGGCATATTGGCATATCGTTCATCCGCATCCCAACGGGCCTGTTGGTCAAAGAAATAATTAATTCCCATGATATCCAACGCTGCCGCCGCTCCCGAAGCACGACCACCATTCGGATCATTGTACCCATTGGAAACCGGACGGGTAGGATCAGCCCGGCGTATTATATCCGCCAAATGCTTGGTCGTCTCCAAATCCCGTTGCTCCATCACTTCATTACCTATGGACCAGATAATCACTGACGGATGATTTCTGTCTCGATGAACCAACGCCAACAAATCTTTTTCATGCCATTCCCGATACAACCGGTTATAATCATTCTTCCGTTTACCCCGTTTCCACGCATCGAAAGCCTCATCCCAAACCAATAAACCCATCTTGTCCGCCAACTCCAACAACTCCGGAGCGGGTGGATTATGTGACGTACGGATGGAATTACATCCCATTTCCTGCAACATCACCAGCTGACGTTCCAACGCACTCGTATTAATCGCCGCGCCTAAAGAGCCCAAATCATGATGATTACAAACTCCTTGTATCTTGACTCTTCTCCCGTTCAACAAGAACCCCCGATCTGAAGTGAATTCTATCGTCCGTATGCCAAAAGGAGTATGATAAACATCCATAACAGCCCCATTCACCATCACTTTCGTTTCAGCCAAATAACGATGCGGAGAATCAATATCCCAACGTTTCGGATCTTTTATTTCTGCTGTCACAACGGTACTTCCTGTTGAACAAGCATGAATATTCAACATGGTTTTGGACTCCGCAGCCATAGTACCGGGAACATTATTGGAATCCAACTCAAAGAAACGGGTAACCAACTCTGCCTCAACCGGCAAATGATTGTAGTTATCAACCGATATCTCCATATTTATTTTCGCTGACAAATCCGTAACCTCCGGTGTCGTGATAAAAGTTCCCCAATGCGATACATGAACCGGCTGGCAATGAACCATCCAGACATGACGGTAAATACCCGCTCCGCTATACCAACGAGAACCCCATTTCTCCGTATCCAACCGAACCGCCAGAACATTCTCTTTCCCCGACTGTATATAAGGAGTCAAATCCATCCGGAAAGAGTTATACCCATAAGGCCACGTCCCCACATATTGACCGTTAAGCCATACTTCCGCATTGGCCATAGCTCCGTCAAAATCAATATAGGTCCGCTCGCCCGACTGAAACTCCGGAACAAAATGTTTTCGATACCATCCAATCCCCTGATAAGGCAATTTTCCCGTAGCTCCTTCCAAATCTATACGAAAAGGCCCCTCTATCGCAAAATCATGGGGCAAATCAACCTCCTTCCATGATGAATCATCCAAATCTGCCTTTTCCAACCCGGAAGGTTCCTCTATCGAAGTCCCGTCCGGCTGTAAACCGTACCGTTGAAACAACCATCCCGAATCAAACGATTCAAAAGAGGCATTACCCATACGCTTAATGCCTTGCTCTGATGAAAATCCTTGCAAACAAAGCAACAATCCCCACAGAACCAACACCATCCTACTTTTTGCTTTCATACATCTATTTTTGTTTGTAGTTAATATATCTTGTCTGTAAACTCTATTCTTCCTATTACTCCTCTGCTCTTTCCCCTCAAAGATATTTTGTTGGCTAAGATAAACAATTAAAATCAGGTTCAGAAAATATTTAAAACAATCCTTATCAAAAAATGCCTTATTTCAGACTAGTCTCTCAAACTTTCCTATTTATCTCCTCATTCTTCTCTTCTTTTTCCTAAACATACCTGCTCGACAAACGGATTTACATTTGCGGTTTCGCTTCGGATGATTATTTTTGCAAAATCTCAAAATCGGATAATTTCACAAAAAAAGAGAAAACCACCTATAAATCAATCTAATACATGAAACAGAATTTCGATCCAAATCTCGTATCCCAACCCAATGGGAATTATTTTGCGCTTCCATTCTCTGTGGAAGAAAGCAAATTGGTTATCATTTCTGTCCCCTGGGATGTTACTACCTCATACGGGAAGGGATGTGCTCAAGGACCTGATGCCATGGTGGAAGCATCTGCACAGATAGATCTCCACGATTATCATAATCCCGAAGGATATAAAGAAATATCCACCTACCCCATCGCCGATTCTATCCTGGTAGAAAGTACTTTGTTGGCTCGAGACGCGGAAAAAGTCATTGCTCACCTTGAAGAAGGGGGCAGCGAACAGGACGATATTATAAAAAGACGGTTACAACGCATCAACACTGCTTCTGAAAAGCTAAACGAATATGTGTATAAAACAGCTTGCGAATTGTTATCTCAAAACAAATTGGTCGCATTGGTGGGAGGCGATCACAGTACTCCTTTAGGATTAATGAAAGCCGTTGGGGAAAAACACGGGGATTTCGGAATTTTACACATCGATGCTCATGCCGATTTAAGACAGGCCTATGAAGGTTTTACATACTCTCATGCATCCATCATGTTCAATGCCTTACAGGAAGTACCTTCTTTAAAGAAATTAGTACAAATAGGCATTCGTGACTATTGTGCCAAAGAAGCTGAAATCATGGAAAACGATTCGCGGGTAAACACATTTACCGATTATCAGATACAAGAAGACAAGATGTGCGGAAAAACATGGAACACCATTTGTAATGAAATGGTAGCTCAACTACCGCAACAAGTGTATATCAGTTTCGATATTGACGGGTTATCCCCTGAATTGTGTCCATCCACAGGAACTCCCTTTCCCGGTGGTTTGACCTTCCATGAAGCCGTATATCTCGTACACAGCGTAGTGCAAAGCGGACGAAAAATTATCGGATTCGACTTGACCGAAGTAGCTCCTTCCCGAGACGAAGAAAATCAGTGGGATGCCAATGTTGGAGCCCGTATATTATTTAAATTATGCAACATAGCTCTTTTGTAAATTCTCATAAACCCCTTCCATAACATGAAAAAAATCATTCTCTTTTCACTGTTCCTTCTTCTTGGGTTGATTCTTTCTCAGATATTACCCCATATGGCAGGAACAGGATTCAGCACGTTGAAATTTTGCACAGACTCCTTGCTATATGTCTCCTTAGCATACATCATGATTAATGTCGGGAGAGAATTTGAGTTGGACAAAACGCAATTGAAATCCTATCGGGATGACTATTTAATCGCTATGGCTACGGCCGCTTTACCTTGGCTGTTTGTTTCGGTTTATTTCATCTGTCTCATGCCCAAAGAAATGTTCTCTTCATGGAATGCGTGGAAAGAAAGCCTGTTATTGAGCCGATTTGCCGCTCCTACCTCCGCAGGAATTCTGTTTACCATGTTGGCGGCTGCCGGATTGAAGAAAAAATGGATTTATAAGAAAATAGAGGTGCTGGCTATTTTCGACGATTTGGACACTATTCTGCTCATGATTCCCCTGCAAATATTCATGATTGGAATGAAATGGCAATTGGTGGTAGTGATTGCCGTAGTCATTCTGTTGCTGTGGATAGGATGGAAAAAACTGAACCATTACAGCCTGAATCAAACATGGCCTCGTTTATTGCTTTATTCCATAATTATAGTAGTGGTCTGTCAAGGATTGTATTTCTGTACCAAATATTTTTTCGGAATAGACAGTGCTATACATATCGAAGTACTCCTTCCCGCTTTTGTTTTGGGAATGACCATGAAAAATCATGTCAAGGACAGTGCCACTGCAGAAAAAGTTTCCACGACCATATCCTATATATTCATGTTACTCGTCGGATTAAGCACTCCCCTGTTTATTGGTATCGATCTCTCGGACCCTCCCGTTTCCAATAAAATAACCGCCAATTTGCCCATGATGGAATGGGGGCTTATCGGAATACATGTTCTGGTGGTAACTCTGATTTCAAACATAGGAAAATTATTCCCCGTATTCTTTTACAGAGACCGCTCTTTATATGAACGATTCGCGTTATCAATAGGAATGTTTACTCGTGGAGAAGTAGGTGCAGGAATCATATTTATTGCCATAGGATACCAACTGGGAGGACCTTTATTAATTATCGCCTTGCTCTCTTTGGTATTAAATTTGGTACTGACAGGCGTGTTTGTCATCATCGTTAAACAATTGGCCTTAAAAGCCTATCAAACACAAAAAACAGGACAACAAGAAATAACGAAACAGATTTCTTGACAGATTCCTCAAAAAAAATAGGGATAAAACAAAATAATACTTACATTTGTCACGTAAAAAAATTTTATAACCAAAATGAAAAAAATCTTAATCAGTGCAACGGTTCTTGCTGCCGTCCTTACTTCTTGCTCTCCTTCCGGAAGCACCAAAATGACGACTTTGATGGACTCTGTTTCTTACAGTATTGGAGTCGACATAGCACACAACATGAGCGGATTCGGCTCTGACAAAGACAAATTGAGTGGAGCCTTGATTGCTAAAGGTATCGAAGATGTATTGAAAACCGACACTGCAGCTATTTCCAACGCTCAAATGCAGGCTGTTCTTGAACGTTACTTCATGGAAGTACGGCCTAATCAAATGAAAGCTGCCAGCGATCAACAAATGGAACAATTGAAAAAAGACAATCCCGATGCTACGGTAACAGAAAGCGGATTGCTTTACCAAATTATGGAACCGGGAGATGCTGCTTTAAAACCTACTCCTCAGGATACCATTACTGCCAATTACGTCGGTACATATCCTGACGGAACAGAATTCGATTCTTCTAACAAGCATGGACAACCTTTGAAAATAGTTTTAGGAAACTTGATTCCTGGTTGGGTAGAAGGTATGCAATTAGTTGGAAAAGGCGGTAAAATCAAAATGTGGATTCCTTTCGATTTGGGATATGGAGGAACACGTGGTGAAGAACTTGCTCAACCTTTGATTTTCGAAGTGGAATTATTAGATATTACACCTGCTAAAACAGATAAAAAATAATCATTCAAAATCATATTTCCAAAAGGGGTTGTGTGAAAATGAAGATTTCACGCAACCCCTTTTGGAATATTATATAATTAGAAATAAAAAAGCATTGAAAAAAACGACAGTTTTTACTTATACATAAACAAATTATGTCAGAACTTCGATAACAACACAAAACATACCCATAATAAAACCTATCTTATTACTGTCTTACCCCTCATAACACACTACCTGCCCTACAAAACATCCACTCTCCTTTATAGGGGAAAATCCGTTTTAAATATCTTTTCATAAATAATTTTCCTTTACTAAAATCAAAAACAATCTTTCCCCCCTTCACTTATTAGTTATTTCATCAAATAATGCAACCGATTGCATAAAATTATTCAGACCACCTCAACTCCCTAAAAAAATTGCTTTTACCCTATTCTTAAATAAACCGATTTATTTTACCTTTGCATAAAGATAGTAGTTGTTGTATCCACTACCAGAAAAAAACGGAGATGTATGAGCTCAGAAAGCAAAACCTCTATATACGATATAGCCAAAGAATTGGGAATTTCCGTTTCCACTGTTTCCCGCGCTCTTAAAAACCATAAGGCCATTAGTCGAAATACCATAAAAAAAGTCAAAGAAACGGCTGAACGGTTAAATTATACCCCCAATACTTTTGCTGTTAACTTAAAAAATGGAAAAACAACAACAATAGGTATTGTTGTCCCCGAAATCAGCAGAAGATTCTTTTCCTATGCAATCGATGGCATTGAACAAGAAGCCTATAAAGCCGGATATGATGTGATGATTTATCAATCTCATGAATCAATAGAAAACGAAAAACGAATCATTGATACATTACTCAAAGGAAAAGTAGATGGGGTTATTGTCTCGCTTTCTTCCTGCGTGTCCGACTTTAGCCATTGGAAAAAACTAATCGACTACCGGATACCATTAGTATTTTTCGACAGAAGCGTACAAATGGAAAATGTCAGCTCCGTTACAGTTAATGATTACAAAGGGGCGTGTGATGCCGTAGAACATCTGATTGCGGAAGGATACAGAACCATTTACCATTTTGCCGGTTTACAGGAAATACAAATCTGGAAGGCCAGAAAACAAGGATATTTGGACACTTTGCTGAAACACGGAATATCTCCCGAAAAAGACTGGATTTGTGAAGCCGTACAGACTGAAGAAGAAGGTATTAAATATATCGACCAACTGCTAAAAAGCGGGAAACCGCTCCCCGATGCCATCTTTTTCGCGGGGGACTATGCTGCTGCTAGTGCCATGACGGAACTGAAACGTAGAGGATATGTCATCCCTGAAGATATCGCAATCATGGGATTCGCTAACGACCCTTTGTGCAATTATCTGCCTATTCCCTTATCTTCGGTGGAACAATTCCCTTTGAGAATTGGGAAAACAGCTGCCAAAATGCTTATGGGACGGTTAAACGGAGATCCCTGTATGCATACCATACTCCCTACCCGACTCATTATTCGAAGCAGTACCAAACGAATAAAAAACAAATTATAAAACATAATACAGATGAAAAAAACTATTTGTATGATTTTGGCCGCATTCGCTATCTCCTGCGAATCATCGACCGACAAAGTAAAAGTATCGATAAACAATGATACTGATATGATGCGGGAAGCCGCAACAATTGAAGTAGATTGGCAAAAAATAGCACAAAAAATTCCCAATGCTACTCCTGAGAATGTTATCGTAAAAAACCAAAAGGGAGAACAAGTACCTTCTCAAGTGATATTCAACGGTGGAGAGAAACCATTAATGCTTATATTCCAGACCAATATAGCCCCCTCTGGCAGCATAGCATACACCATCGAATCCGGTGAAAAAGAGCAATTCCAACCCAAGGTATTCGGAAGGTTCGTTCCGGAACGAAAAGACGATTTCGCCTGGGAAAACGACATTATGGCCTTCCGTATGTATGGTCCCGCTTTGGAAGCAACGGGTGAAATCAGTAACGGTATCGATATTTGGGTAAAGAAAACAAAAAATCTGATCATTGATAAATGGTATAAAGAAGATGATTATCACAGAGACCACGGAGAAGGAATGGATTGCTACAAAGTAGGACGTACGTTAGGTGCCGGAGCTATGGCTCCCTACAAAAATGACAGTATATATTTAGGAAACAACTACATTTCCTACAAAATATTGGATCAAGGACCTATCCGGTTTACCTTTGAATTGACTTATGCACCCTATGAAACTTACGATGGAAGTGTAACAGAAAAAAGAATCATCTCTTTGGATGCTTCCAATCGATTCAATAAAATCACTGAACAATATTCCAAACCTTTGGATGTTGCTGCAGGAATTGTTCTTCGAGATGGAGGATATAAAATTGAAGATGCCGCAAACGGGATTATCGGGTACTGGGAACCTCAGAACAACGACAGTGGAACCAATAACGGGCATACCGCCATCGGGGTAATTTTCATGGAGGCTTTTAAAGAAACCATGGACAATAAAGGTCATTTATTGGGTATCACCAATACGGACAAAGCGGGAGAAGCCTCTTATTATATGGGAGCAGCATGGAGCAACGCCGGGGATATTACAAATGAAAAAGAATGGGTAAAAACTTTGAATGAAAAGAAAAACGAACTGCTCCATCCCTTACAGGTAACTGTCGAATAAGTTACGTACTTTTGAATAAAACATGTAAAATCCATAATAAAGGCTGCTCCGAAAAAACTCCGGAGTGGTCTTTATTGCTATAAAACTTACTCTTATGAATCCGGAAGTTATCAAAAAACGTTTGCAACAGGTGCGAACATATATGCAAAACAATAATTTGCAGGCGTTAATCATCCCTTCTTCTGATTGTCATTTCAGTGAATATGTAGCTGAATATTATAAATGCAGAGAATATCTCAGTGGCTTTTCCGGTTCCGCCGGAACTTTGGTTATTACAAAAGATGCAGCCGCACTTTGGACCGATGCCCGCTATTTCTTACAGGCTGAACAACAGCTCATGGGTACAGGAATTATACTCATGCGTGACGGATGGAAAGAAACACCTGCTTTAACAGAATGGTTAATCGAACAATTACCTGCGGAAAGCAGAATCGGATTAAACGGAGATCTTTTTTCCGTCGAAAACATAAAAACATTACAAGCCGGGGTAAAGGGTTTGAAAATAATACCTCTAAGCGATTTTATGTGTGAGATATGGAATGAACGACCTCCTATGCCTCTGGCTAAAGTATTCTTTTTACCGGAAGAGATAACCGGCTGCAGCTCTGAGAAAAAATTATCGCAAGTCAGGGAACTGCTGCAAATGGAGAAAAACGATGTCTATCTCCTGACTGTTTTGGATCAAATCGCATGGTTATTCAATTTACGCGGAACAGACATTGATTACAATATGGTAACATTTTGTTATGCCATCGTTTTTTATGACCATGCCATACTGTTTATCAATCCCCAAAAACTAAGCAAAACAGAAATAGAAGATTTATCTCATCGTAAAATTGAGGTAATTCCCTATGACAAGTTTGAATCTTATTTATCTCAATTAAACACCTGCCGAATATTTTACAATCCAACCCAATTAAGTTACAATCACTATACGAAACTAATGGAAATGGGGTGTACCATGCTTCGGGAACCTGATAATTTCGGAATGGTCAATTCTTTAAAGGGAATAAAAAATGATACTGAAATAGCCGGATTCCGAAAAGCCATGATTGAAGATGGGATAGCTCTTACCCGATTTTACATGTGGTTGGAAGGGTTACTCAAACGGGGGGCCGTATCAAGTGAAAAACAAATCAGCGATATGTTACACCTTTTCCGCTCTGAAAGTGACTTGTTTATTCGGGAAAGTTTTGAATCAATCGTCGGATTTCGGCAAAATGGGGCCATTGTTCACTATGCTGTAACCAATCAAAGCAGCATAACGGTAGATAATTCCGGTTTCCTGCTCATTGATTCCGGAGCTCATTATCGTTGCGGTACAACGGATATTACTCGAACCATACATTTAGGGCCCCCTTCTGAAGCAGAAAAAACAGACTTTACTTTAGTACTGGCAGGACATATTGATTTAGCCATGACACAATTCCCCGTCGGAACCTGCGGAACGCAACTCGACATCATTGCCCGAAGACCGCTTTTGGAAAAAGGAGGGAACTATCTGCATGGAACCGGACATGGTATAGGACATTGTCTGAACGTACACGAAGGACCTTTTGCCATCCGTAAAGACTATAATCCCGTAACCTTGAAACCCGGAATGGTACTCTCCAATGAACCCGGAATATATCGACAGGGATTGTGGGGAATCCGTACGGAAAACGTCATGCTTGTAAAGGAAGGGGAGAAAACGGACTTTGGCAATATGTTGCAGTTTGAAATATTGTCTCTCTGTTTTATCGACACGCGAAGCATTTGTCCTCAATTATTAACGGAAAAACAAAAAGAATTTCTAAATCATTATCATGGAGAGGTATATAGAAAATTGTCTCCGCATTTGTCTTCCGAAGAAAAACTTTATTTGGCAGAAAAATGTCGGGCCATATAAACAACATGAATACCATATTCTCTCTTTTTTAATTACATTTGTTCTTGCATCATATTTGCATAAAAAAAACATAACTTATATCTAATTTATCATGAACAGTTTTAATAAAACGCTCAGCAAACAAAACACAGCCTTACGAGCCGTAATTTCCATCTTGGCAGGCATTATTCTGTTACTATTGCCTGAACTGACTTTACAATACATTATCGCTGTGATAGGGGCTATGCTCCTTATTTTAGGTGTAGCAAGTCTAATTGCCTATTTCCGGACTTCCAAGGATTCCAAAGAACCCGTATTGATTCCTTTCGGAGGTATCATCTGTTCTGTATTAGGACTGATTATGTTAATCACTCCTGAAACATTCGTCAATATTTTCATGATTTTATTGGGTGTAATTCTGTTAATCGGAGCTATCGGACAATTAATGATAGCTTCCAATTATTACCGGTATGCTCCGGGAACATCGCCGCTCATTTTTCTTTACCCCCTTTTAATTCTGATATGCAGTATTATAATCATGATTAATCCTTTTGCCTCTGCTGCCGGATTACTGATGTTCTTCGGAATATCCATTATCCTGTATGGTATAATCGATTTAATCTCCTATTTTAAATTACGAAAACTATTAAAAAACAACAATATATAATCATATTAATCAATACTTTACTAAAGCTGATAACAGATAAAAATCAAGCGGTTTTTAATCAATGACCGTTTGATTTTTATTTTCAAACTTAAATAATATGAAAATAAAGAAATCTATTTCTCTCTTTTTGGTATTGGCAGTTGGAACTGTATATGCCTACGCCATTACCCCCGGGCAAAAAAACAAAGGAAAAGAAGCTCAAATAATTGAAAATGCGTCCGTACAAATCAAAAAAATGGCTGATGAAATAGAAAAAACAGGTAAAATCCTCAGCCCCAGAACTACCGATAAAAATGACAAGACTGTATATGTGGTTTTAGAAGAATGGACCAGCGGTTTTTTCCCCGGTTCTCTATGGTATCTTTATGAACTAACCGGTGACGATAATTGGAAAAAATTAGGAATCAAATATACCGAAGGGATGGAACGAATTAAAAAATTCACCGGAAACCATGACATCGGATTCATGATTTATTGCAGTTTCGGAAACGGATACAGATTAACCAAAAATCCTGCATACAAGGAAGTAATTATCGAAGCCGCAAATTCTCTTTCTACCCGCTTCCGACCAGGAGCAGGAATTATTCAATCATGGAATGCCAATAAAACGAAAGACTGGATATGTCCGGTTATTATTGACAACATGATGAATCTGGAATTGCTCTTCGAAGCAAGCAAACTATCCGGGAATAACAAATTTCGAGAAATAGCAATCTCTCATGCAAATCAAACCCTTAAAAATCATTACAGAGACGACAACAGCTCTTTTCACGTTGTCGATTATAATCCCAAAACAGGAGAAACAAGACACAAACAAACTGCTCAAGGATTTGCTGACAGCTCTGCCTGGGCAAGAGGACAAGCCTGGGGGCTATACGGATATACCATGTGTTTCAGATACACGAAAGACTCTAAATACTTAAATCAGGCAGAAAAAATCGCTCAATTCATTTTCAATAATCCCAATCTACCAAAAGATTTAATCCCTTACTGGGATTATAATGCCGGCAAAATTCCCAACGAGCCCAGAGATGTTTCTGCCGCCACCATCACTGCCTCTGCCCTGTATGAACTATTCACATATACACAAAATAAAAAATACAAAAAATACGCCGATACCATCCTTAAAAATTTGGCGTCAGATAGTTATACTGCAGCACCCGGTACCAACGGAAATTTTATCCTGATGCACAGCGTTGGAAGCATCCCGCATGGCGCTGAAGTGGACCGTCCTTTGGTTTATGCCGATTATTATTTCCTCGAAGCCTTAAAGCGAAAATCAGACATTGAATCGGGGAAGGGGTTAAAACTAACCGACTTCTAATTCCATAACAAAAAACAATGTCCATCACCGATAACTGCGACATTGTTTTCAATATTCGGATTTAGTTATTTCCCCGGATAAAAGTTTATAATCCTACGACTCAAAGCCTTGTTTTTTACTCATTCCGATACAGAAGAAAGGAGGTGCGTTAAATTTTACGTTTGACACGCCTCCTTTTTTTGTCATTTCTCTTTTTTCGTCGTATATTTGTAACTTAAGAAAAAGAAATCGAAAAAGAAAAATTGACAAACGACAATCATTACTCGGAATAAAGATAAATATTTATAACTAAAGTATTCGAACCATGAAATTTGGAATATCCAGCACTCTATTGCTCAATATGCTGCAAAACGGAGTAAAGTTGATCACCGCGCGTCAAACGATGCCTATCCTCGAATATTTCCTCCTTACAATAGATGGAGATAAACTTACTGTGACAGCTTCTGACCTGGAAACAACTCTCATCACTACCGCTAACATAGAATCAGATGGTACAAACGGTGCTTTCGCCGTCCCTTCTAAATTGATTATCGATACTTTGAGAGAATTCTCCGATCAACCCATTACCATTACCGTAAACGACGAAACTTACGAAATCATTATCTCTTGGCAAACAGGACAAATTTCAATCCCGGGACTTAATGGTGCCGGATATCCCGAAATCTCTGACTTCGAACAAGAATCTACCCACTCCATTAACCTCCCTGCTTCTTGGCTATTCGGAGTGATTTCTAAAACTATTTTTGCTGCTGCGGACAACAATTTACGTCCCATCATGAATGGTATCTATTTCGATATCTCGCCCGAAGCAATCTCTTTCGTGACTACTGACGCTCAAAAAATGGTACGCGTCATCATGAATGGACAAACAGGTGCTGAAGAACCCTGCTCATTTATATTGCCCAAAAAACCGGCATTACTTCTGAAACCTGTATTGCAAAAAGAATCTGAAGATGTCACCATCCGATTCGATGCTAAAAACATCGTATTCGAAATGAGTGACTGTAAACTGATTTGCCGGGCTATCGAAGGAAAATATCCCAATTATCAGGCAGTAATCCCTAAAAACAACACCAATAAACTATTGGTAGAACGTGCGGCGTTACTCAATTGTGTAAAACGTGTTTCCGTTTGTTCCAACCAGTCTAATAACCTTGTCAAACTGACCATTTCAGCAGACAACGTAGAACTTGCCGCTCAGGATATTGATTTTTCCGTTGCAGCTACGGACAATATCCAATGCAGCTATGAAGGTGAGCCTCTTACCATAGGGTTCAAAGCAACTTCCTTGATAGAAATGCTTTCAAACCTATCCTCTAAGGATATATTAATCGAATTGGCTGACCAAACACGAGCTGCTTTATTGGTTCCATACGAAAGCGATGACGAACAGGAAAAAGAAATGATTATGCTATTGGTACCTATCATGGTATAAAACTTTTAAAAAAAGATGCGTCACAGAGGTAAACTGTTGCATTATTGACACTATTCGGACGTAATCATTAATCTTTTACAATGTTTACAGTCTCTGTTATCAATGCTTTGCTTTTTGCCTATCGGATAACATCATACAAGGAGGTGTGCTAAACTTATGATTAGACACACCTTCTGCTTAAAGGGAATAAATGTGGGCAGAATATCCAGGGAAAGGGATACATATTCGGCTGTTTAATCAATATCGGGAACTGTGTTTAACGGCCGGTTGTCTTTTCAAACTCATTTATTCCATCCCATAAAACAAAAGAGATATTTCTGATTAATTAACTTAAACAGAAATACTCAAAACAAAAACAATATTTTTGAAAAATAAAGAGACTCTTGTCCCTTGTTTTTCAATAAATGCGGAATGAAATGAAACTAAACAACAGAAACCCCATCGTATTTTTCGATTTGGAAACAACCGGAACCGATATTTGCAAGGATCGTATCGTGGAGATTTCCATGATTAAAGTTATGCCCGACGGATCGGAAATTGTAAAAAATCGACGCATAAACCCCACAATCCCTATTCCAAAAGAGGCTTCCGATATTCACCATATTTACGATGAGGATGTAAAGGATTGTCCTACCTTTAAAGAAATAGCCAAATCATTGGCCGCTTTTATAGAAGGGTGTGACTTCGCCGGTTTCAATTCCAACAAATTCGATGTCCCCTTATTAGCTGAAGAATTTATCCGGGCAGGAGTGGATATGGATTTAAAAAAGCGTAAATTTATTGATGTACAAACAATATTCCATAAAATGGAACAACGGACATTGGTAGCCGCTTATCAATTCTACTGTGGAAAATCATTGGAAAACGCCCACTCCGCATTAGCCGACACAAGAGCTACTTATGAAGTGTTGAAGGCTCAATTAGACCGATACAAGGAATTGGAAAACGATGTAGATTTCTTAGCCGATTATACGTCAAGAAACAATAATGTCGATTTTGCCGGTCGTATGGTGTACGACGAACATGGGGAACCCTGTTTCAACTTCGGGAAATACAAAGGACGTAAAGTAGCCGAAGTATTAATCAATGATCCCGGATATTACGGATGGATGATCAAGGGGGAATTTCCCGAATATACAAAAAAAGTACTGACTAATATTTATCTGCGGACCATGTCCTCCATTAAAAAATAGGATTTGAATACCATGAAACAACTTCTCCGTATTTTTTTATTAATACTCGTGTGCTCCGGTCTGTTTGGAATCCCTGAAAGTACCGCCGAAACTACAACTGCGGAAAACGCCATCGGACAGTTATTCAAGAAAAAGAAAAACAAGAAGAAGTATATTATACATACGGTCAATGTAGGAGAAAATCTATTGTCCATTCTGGAACGTTACGGAGTACCTCTTTCCGTTGTACTGGAAAGTAATCCGCAACTATTGACCAGAGACCTCGTCCGAGGAGAACAGTTAAAAATCGACAAATCTGCCGTTAATACCGTCACGCCTGAACAAATCAGAGAGGAAATGGCCAAAGGGATAAAAGATTTTGAAGATAGAGCTTCTGTCCCTGCCACAGAAACCGATTCAAAAAAGAAAAGGCCGGAAATGCAAGTCTCTCCAGGACGTCCCGTAATGCAAATTCCTTTAAAAGATTCCACAGAGCAAGATACTCAATCCATAAATGAAGAACAACAAAACGAGCAGGAATACATAGAACATAAAGTAGCTCAGGGAGAAACCTTATTCTCTCTATCCAGACAATACAAAGTAACCGTTCCCGACATTCGTTTTGCAAACCCAGAAGCTTTAAAAGACGGATTAAAAGCCGGTAGCACCATTCGTATCCCTGTCAAAAAAGCAGAAACAGACAGTAGCTTTGTCGAATATGAGGGATTGGCGGACCAAAACAAATATGATACGGATGGAGAAGAAGTAAAAAAACCGGTTAAAAATTTTGACTCCCCTTCAACCCCTATTCAGATAGCTCTTTTGCTGCCCATGACGGATGAAGGAAAACAGGCCGATCAATTTACGGAGCTATACCAAGGTTTGCTATTGGCTCTCGATTCGCTGAAAAGAGAAGGAATATCTACCCATCTGGAACTGTTCGATACTCAGAAAAGTTTAGAAAAAGTGAACTCCATTATTTCTTCCGGAGCATTGGCCAACGTGGATTTGATTATCGGACCCGTATATGAAAAAGAATTTTGTGAAGTAGCCGCTTATGCCAAATCAAAAGCAATTCCCATTGTTTCCCCTTTGGCTGCCGTAGGTTGTGAAAATCCTTATATATTTCAAATGGCTCCCATAGAAGAACATCGTTGGGATAAGGCTAAGACATTCCTCCAGGATAAAAATGTCATTTTATATGAAAGCACACAAGATGATAAGGAATTTGTCAATCAAATAAAAACAATCCTGCCTCCCGGATACAAAACTCACCCGTTTGATCCCAAGGAAAAGCCCGAATTAATCGGGGAAATGCTGGATTCAAACAAAGAAACCGTTTTCATCGTCGCTCCTGAGACAGAACAACTGGCCGATGCCATGTTATCAAAACTTTCGGCCATCAAAAAAACAGCCTTCAGTCCCAAACCCATGAGCGTTTTCGGTTCTTCTAAATTTACCCGGATGACAGCGCTTGATCCTGCCTATTTCTTCCTGTTGAACCTCAGATACATTACCTCGTATCATGTGGACAGAACCAACGAAGAAGTTTTACGATTTGACAGTAACTACATCAAAACATTCGGGGCAGTACCATCCCTCTATTCCTATCGGGGATACGATATCGCCATGTTTTTCATCGGTTCTTTAAAAGAATTTGGCAGTGAGTTCTATACCTATATTGATGACTATTATACTACAATTCTTCAAGTGAGGTATAAATTCCACCGCTCCGCTCCCGAACAAGGATTCAAAAATGAAGAATGGATGATGGTTAATTATACTCCATCCTATAACATTATTGTACAATAACAGTTACACATATCCTGTCATTCTTTAATCCTGAAAAAACGTATGCAGGTTATAAAAGCATCGGCCGGCTCCGGGAAAACCTATCGGTTAGCTTATGAGTATATCCGAAACGTCATTGAAGAGCCTTACAAATACCGCTCTATTCTTGCCGTTACCTTTACAAACAAGGCTACGGATGAAATGAAATGGAGGATATTGAGTGAATTGAATGCTTTAGCTCAAAAAAAAGAACATGGTTATACTACCATGTTACAAAAAGACATCCCCGGAATAACTCCGGAAGAAATAGCGGAAAAAGCAAAGCAGGCATTAACCTTAATACTCCATGATTACTCCCGGTTCAATGTATTGACCATTGATCGTTTTTTCCAAAAAATTATTCGGGCTTTTATTCGGGAATTAGGAATTGAAAGCGATTATTCCATCGACTTTGATTACTCTTATCTCTTAAACATGGCTATCGATAAAATGATAGAAACCATGCAAAATGATTCTGAGCTAAGAGAGAATTTGGATGGATTCATTGAAGAATCATTAAACAGGAATCAAAGTTATCTCCATTTGAAGGAGGAGTTAGCCAATTTCGCATTTATCCTCTTTTCTGAAGAATTCAATGAAACGGAACTCCTGAAACGGAAAGAAACGCTGGTGGAATTTTTCTCCCGTACAGAAAAACTATATCAAGAGGCCTCAACGAAATATCAACAACGTGCGGCAGAAGCTGTGGCATATATAGCCCATGCAGGAATACCGATAGAACATTTCCACTATGGGAAAAGTGGTTTTGTTCACTTTTTTTACAAAACAGCTGCCGGAATTTTTGAAGATTATGGGAAACGGGTACAAGATGCCTTGAATCCTGACGCTTCCTGGGGGAAAAAAATTCCTGATGAAGTAAAAAAAGACCTGCAACCCATACTTATCGAATTATGCACTTTTTGGAATCAACAAAAAGCGTTCTTAATCACAGCCAAGGAAATACTGAAATATTACCGTTCTTTTTTATTATTAGAAGATATCGGTCATTTCTTAAATGAAATATGCGCCGAACGAAATGTCATGTTGCTGCCGGCAACAACACAACTGCTAAAAGCATTAATTGCTGACAACGACGCTCCTTTTATTTATGAAAAATGTGGAAACAGGTACG